>JBLMYH010000087.1:0-12420 GCA_050258175.1 Hyphomicrobiaceae bacterium | reverse complement strand
TACCTGTCGCGCCTGAAACAGACCCGCATCCGCGCCAGACTCGCTAAGCAGGCGCGCATCACTGCCTGACACGCGCCGACGGCCGCCAGACGCTTGATTCCGGCGGCAAGGGGTCCGATTCTGTCCAATCATGCGCATCGTCTTCGCCGGTACCCCGGAGTTCGCGTCCCAGGCCCTTAGTGCCATCCTTGCCGCCGGCCATGCCGTGCGGTTAGTGCTCACTCAGCCGGATCGGCCAAGTGGTCGGGGCATGGCATTTCAATCGAGCCCCGTGAAACAACTCGCGCTCGCCCACGGTCTGGCGCTTCATCAGCCGACATCACTCAAGAGTAACGACGCGCGCGTGCCGATTCTTGAGGCCTCGCCCGACGTCCTGGTGGTTGCGGCCTACGGCCTGATCCTGCCGCAAGCGGTGCTGGACCTGCCCCGATATGGGTGCGTCAACATCCATGCCTCCCTGCTGCCACGCTGGCGCGGAGCGGCGCCGATACAGCGCGCGCTGCTGGCCGGCGATGCTCAGACCGGGATCACGATCATGGAAATGGACGCAGGCCTCGACCGCGGTCCAATACTGCTTGCCCGCAGCATGCCGATCGGCCCCGATGATACCGCCGCGACCTTGCACAACAAGCTCGCAGCGCTGGGGTCCGTGCTGATCGTGGAAGCGCTTGAGCGGCTGCAGCGCGGCGAGCTTGTAGCCAGGCCCCAGCCGCTGACGGGCGCCACCTATGCTGCAAAGATCGACAAGACTGAGGCTCGACTCGACTGGACCAAAGCAGCGACCGAGCTGGAGCGGGCGGTGCGCGCGTTTAATCCTTTCCCAGGCGCTAGCGCCGGGCTGGACGGTATGACGGTGAAGATCTGGCGTGCGCGCACGCACGCCGGGACGGGTGAACCTGGAACCGTGCTGGCTGCCGAACGCGACGGTATTGTGGTGGCCTGTGGCGCGGGTGCGCTGTGCGTCACGGAACTGCAAAAGGCCGGTGGCAAGAAGCTTGGAGTTCACGATTTTCTGCACGGCTTCCCGGTCGCGGTCGGCGCAAGGTTCGCTCGCGGAGCTGATTGAATTATCCATGAGCCACACCCATCTAAGCGCTGTGACAAATCCGAATGAGGATGGAACCAATGCTGAACAACTGGTTCAAGACAACGATCCTGATGGCTGGCATCATGGCTCTGTTCGGCGTTGTCGGTTCGATGCTGGGCGGCCGGCAGGGAATGCTATTCGCGCTACTGCTCGGTGGTGGCATGAACCTCTGGGCCTATTGGTTCTCGGACAAGATGGTGCTGCGGATGTACAACGCCCACGAGGTGGACGAGACATCGGCACCCCAGCTCTATAACCTGGTGCGGGAGCTGGCCGGCCGCGCCGGCCTGCCTATGCCGAAGGTCTACCTGATCGACGAGGCGCAGCCCAATGCGTTTGCCACCGGGCGCAACCCGCAGCATGCCGCGGTTGCGGCCACTACCGGCATCCTGCGACTGCTTTCGGCGCGGGAACTGCGCGGCGTCTTGTCCCACGAACTGGCGCATGTCAAGCACCGAGACATCCTGATCTCCACCATCGCGGCGTCGGTCGCCGGTGCCATCTCTTCGCTTGCCCAATTCGGCCTGTTCTTCGGCGGACGCGACGGCGAAGATCGTCCCAATCCCATCGTTTCGATCATCATCATGATCCTGGCGCCGATTGCCGCCATGCTGATTCAGATGGCGATTTCCCGTGCCCGGGAATTCGACGCCGACCGAGGCGGTGCCGAGATCTCAGGCGACCCGCACGCGCTTGCCGATGCCCTGGCGAAGATTGATGCCTATGCCCGCGGTATTCCGATGGAGACCGCGGAAGCACACCCCGAGACAGCGCAGATGATGATCATGAACCCGCTCTCGGCGGAGGGGATCAAGGGACTGTTCAGCACCCACCCGCCGACCGAGGAGCGCATCAGCCGCCTGCTCGCCATGGCGGCCTGAGCGGCGCGCGTTCTGGCCGACGACCCTGATGGGCGCTTACGCCACGCGGAAATTCTTGAACTGCCAGGGGTCGCCCGGATCGACGTCTTCCGGAAACAGCCAGCCGCGCTCGGTCAGAGGCGTCCACCGGCTGTAGGCGCCAGTGACCTCCCCCAGGTAGGGACGGCACAGTTCCATGATTTCGTCATAGGGCATGTCGTCCGGATCGATGACATCCCGATCCGGGTGGCGCATCGCCCAGATCACCCCGGCCATCACCCCGGACGTCACCTGCAAGCTGGTGGCGCTATTGTGGGGGCAGAGGCGGCGCGCCTCATGGATCGACAGGCGTGAGCCATACCAGTAGGCGCCCTTGCTGTGGCCCATGAGCAGCACGCCCAGCTCATCGATGCCGGCGACGATGTCGTCCTTGAACACGCGCCCATTTGTCTGCAGATGCCAGTTGCGACCCGCCAGCTCGTGCACGGACATGACAGCATCATCGCATGGATGATAGGCGTAATGCACTGTCGGCCGGTAATGGGGCGAGTCGCCGGCGCCGATGGTCAGGTAGTCGGCGATGGAGACCGACTCGCCGTGAGTGATCAGAAAACCGTGGATCGGCCCCGCCAGCGGCGTCCATGTGCGCACGCGCGTGCTGGCGCCGGGGCGTGCGAGATAGATCGCCGCCTTGCAGCCGAACTCGTGGCGCCGGCCGTCGGCGGGGAAATGCCTTTCGTGGCTGCCCCAACCCAGTTCCGCAGGTTGGCAGCCTTCTCCGGCAAAGCCATCCACCGACCAGGTGTTGCAAAACTCGCCAGGCGCCTTGCGCGGCTCGGCCACCTGGGTGTCGCGCTCGGCGACGTGAATCACCCGAATTTCGAGACTCTGCGCGAGCCGCGCCCATGCCTCCCGCGACTTGGGCGCGGCGACTGGACGGCCGGTATCGGTACTAATGTTGAGCAGCGCCTGTTTGACGAAATGGGAAACCAGTCCGGGATTTGCGCCATGGGTGAGGATCGCAGTCGGCCCCTTGCGGTCGGGGCGCCGCAGCGCCAAGACCTCCTCGCGCAAGGCGTAGTTGGAGCGCTGCGATGCGCTCTTGGTCGGATCGATATAGCCGCCGGCCCAGGGCTCGATGCAGGTGTCAAGATACAGGGCGCCACGTTCGTGGCAGAGCGCGATCAGATCGGCACTGGATACATTCACCGACAGGTTGAGCAGGAAATCACCCGGCGCGAGCAGCGGCTCCAGCAGCGGGCGATAGTTGTCGCGCGTCAGCGCCACGGCGTGGTAAGCAATGCCGAATTCCTCCGCCACTTCGCGGCCGCTTTTTTGGGCGGTGAAAATCCGGATCTGCTGCGGCCGCATTTCGATATGCCGCAGCAGCAGCGGCAGCACGCCTTGTCCGACGCAGCCGAATCCGACCATGACGATCTTGCCTTGGTGCGCGTGGTACTTCGGGTGTTCGCTCATTTCCAAAACATAAGGCGGCTGCGGAGATAGGGCAGAAGACGACGAAAGACTAAGGGAACAGCTCCGCCCGGCGCAACAACCTGGCGGCGTGCGGCCCGGTGCGCGCCGGGCCCGACGAATCAGGCCTTCTTGAAGCCGCGGACCAGGGCTTCGAAACCCTTGCGGTGGGCGGCCACGGTCTCTTTGGGACCGTAGAGTTGGAGCGTGATGTTGCCGTCGGGCGTCTCGATGACGGCTACCAGCAACGTCTGATTCGCCTTGGTTGCGCCCTGGGGCCCCATGCCCGCTCCACGGGCGTAATTACCGGACAGTTCGACGGTGGTGACGGCCAGTCCGTTGACCTTGAGTTTCTCCACGTGCGGACTCACGGGGCGGCCGTCGGTCGAGCTGAACTGGGATACCCAGCGTTCCACATTGGCCTCGACCGAGCCGCCCTGACCCTTGCCGAAATAAAACAGCACCGCCTCCGCGTCGCTCGACCCTTTCGCCGCAGGTACGCGGTACTGGCCGACGCGCATGCTGCTCCCTGGCGGCTGCGGCTCCCAGTCCTTGGGCACTGGCGCCGTGTAGCCCATGAAGGAGAACGAGCCACGCGTTTGCGTGGCCGCAGCAGCTTGAGCCAATGCGGGTTCAGGGTGGACAGTACCGGCGCCGATGAACACGCCCACGGCGATGGCGATTGCGCGGTGGATTTGCTTCATGCTGTCCTCCTCTGTTTGACGCGGCGCCCCCATCGGGGGCGACTGCGCCTCAGCTCTAGAATTTGGACCTGGCGCTGCAGGCCGTGATCCGATTGCCCGACGGGCCTTTTTCGATGAGGCCGCGGACGGCTGATTGGGCGCTAATGCCGATCCAGGCCGACATCATGCCATGAGGCGGGATCCTCCAGGGGCTCGAGGTGAGTGATGACGCTGGCCCGGGGGAGCGCCTTGCCGATATCGGCTTCGATCGCGTCCACAAGATCGTGGCCGCGCGCGACGGTCCACTGCCCCGGCACCAGGATGTGCACCGACACGAACTGTCGGGCGCCCGCCTGACGCGTGCGCAGGGCGTGGTAATCCACGCCCTGTCCCTTGTAGCCCCGCAACACGCGCACGACTGCCTCATGCTGTTCGGCCGGCAGCGTCGCATCCATCAGGCCGGCAGCGGAGCGCCGCATCAACTGCACGCCCGACCACACGATGTTTGCCGCAACCGCCAGCGCGATCAGCGGATCGAGCCTTTGCCAGCCCGTCAGTGCCACCGCCGCGACGCCAGCGATCACGCCCGCCGAAGTCCATACATCCGTCATCAGGTGACGCGCGTCTGCTTCGAGCGCAATAGAATGGTTGCGCTGGCCGGCGGCGAGCAGCACCCGCGCCGCTCCGAGGTTGACCAGCGCTGCGATTGCCGATACTGCCAAGCCTAGCCCCACCTGCTCCAACGGCCGGGGCGCGACCAGCCGCTCGACCGCCGTGACGGCGATGGCGATGGCCGCCCCCAGGATCAGAACCCCCTCGAAACCGCTGGCGAAGTACTCCGCCTTGCTGTGTCCGTAGCCGTGGGTGTCGTCCTCGGGCATGGCGGCGATGCCGAGCATCGCCAACGTCATGACAGCCCCGGCCAGATTGACGAAAGATTCCAGTGCATCGGAGAGCAGGCCCACGGAATCGGTGAGCCACCAAGCCACCCCCTTGAGCCCAATGGTGGCAACGGCGGCGGCTATGGACAGCCAAGCGAAGCGCTGCAGCGAAGGACGGTTCACAACCGAAATCGGGACCGCTGCCTCAGGAGTGGGCACGAAGCGCCATTGTGCCTTAAGGGCCACGCGACGGATACGGTGCGCCTTTGCTGCGGCAGCCGCGCGTCGCGGGTCGGTGGGCTTGCTCCGGAAAACCCGATCGCCCGTAGAGCGGGTTCTCGATTGGGCCAGGGCTGACGACGTTGACCCGAATGGTCGACCACTCCTACGTGGGCGCGGCTATGATCTACACCCGCGTTCGCAACCGGGTGGAAAAGGTGTCTTCAGCCCTCTTGACCGGATCACCTGAGCCTTCGCTAGGGCAGATCCCGCTCGCGCACTCGCTGCGGCTGGCCGCCGGCGTCATGGCCGCCGTAATCGGCGGGCGCAGCCTGAACGACGCGCTGGCGGTGATGCTCGCCCGCGAGCGGGATCTTCCGGCGCAGGGACAAGCGGCGGTGCAGGACCTCACCTACACGGCGCTGCGCGCTTACGGCCGCGGCGACTTCTTTCTCGGGCGGCTGCTGCGCACGCCGCTCAGGTCCGTACCGGTACGAGCGCTGCTGCTGGTCGCGCTGGCGCGTCTGGAAGCGCGACCCGAACAGGCGCACGTCACCGTGGACCAGGCGGTGGAGGCGGCGGCGAAGATCGCGGCGGGCCGCTTCAAGGCGCTGGTGAATGGTCTGCTGCGCAGTTTCCTGCGGCGGCGCGACGAACTCGCAGCGGCTGCGCAACGGGACGAGGCTGCCCGCTGGAGGCATCCGGCCTGGTGGCTGGCCCGCCTGCGGGCGGACCGTCCCGATCAATGGGAGTCGATCGCGGAATCCGGAAACAGCCACCCGCCCATGGCGCTGCGGGTGAATCGGCGTCGCACCGAGCCCAATGACTATCTCAGGCGTCTCGAGGCTGCGGGCATCGCGGCACAGGCCTACGGCGACACCGGGCTGCTCCTCGCGCGGCCAGTTCTGGTGGAAAGGCTGCCCGGATTCTTCGACGGTCTGGCCTCGGTGCAGGACCTCGGTGCGCAGCAGGCGGCGGCGTTGCTCGACGTGCGCGACGGCATGCGGACGCTCGACGCCTGCGCTGCTCCCGGAGGCAAGACCGCCCACCTGCTGGAGCTGGCCGATCTCGATCTGACCGCCCTCGATGTCGATGCTGTACGCATGGAACGGGTGCGTGCCAACCTGCGTCGGCTCGGTCTCTCGGCGCGGCTCGAAGTGGCGGACTGCCGCGCGTCCGGGGCTTGGTGGGACGGCCGACTCTTCGACCGCATCCTGGCCGACGTGCCGTGCTCGGCCTCGGGCGTGGTGCGGCGCCATCCCGACATCAAGTGGCTCCGGCGCGACGCCGACATCGCCGGCTTCGCCTCGCAACAGGCCGAGATTCTGGAGGCGGTTTGGAAGGTGCTCGCCCCCGGTGGTAAATTGCTGTACGCGACCTGCTCTGTGTTCGCTCTGGAAAACGGCCTGCAGGTCGCCGCCTTCGCCGCGCGCCACGCCGACTGCAGGCGGCTGCCGATCGAGCGTGGCGAGCCGGAGCGCCACCTGCTACCGCAACCCGAGCATGACGGCTTCTACTACGCCCTATTACAAAAACGCCCTGAGCCCGTCGCTTGAGCAACCTACGGTCTTATATAGGTCGGCCCGCGCCCGCCGCGTGGATGGGCGGGAGACGCCGCCCGCCCTTCGCTTTCTCCTTGGCGTGGCCTGGTGCGTCCTGCTGCTGGTGCGCGCAGCATGTGCCGGCGAGTTGGATGTGGTGAGCGCCGGCCTGAGCGCCGAAGACGACGCCTATGTCCTCAATGCCGATTTCCGCGCCGAACTCACGGCACGGCTGGAGGACGTGGTCTCGCGCGGCGTTCCGCTCTACTTCGTCGTCGACTTCGAGCTTACCCGGCCACGCTGGTACTGGTTCGACGAGGTTCTCGCCAACAAGTCGCGTACCTTCCGTCTGTCATACCATGCGCTGACCCGCCAGTACCGTCTTTCAACCGGTGTGCTGCATCAGAATTTCGACTCGCTCGAGGAGGCGCTGGCCATCCTGGCGCGCATTCGCGACTGGGCGGTGGCGGACAAGGGTGCCCTCAAGAACGGCGCGACCTATGACGCACAACTGCGGCTGCGGCTCGATCTCACCCAGTTGCCGAAGCCGCTCCAGGTGACGGCCATAGGCAGCAAGGAATGGAACCTCAGCACCGACTGGTACCGCTTCACCTATACGCCGGGGCGGGTAGAGGGGGTGACGAAATGAGGGTGCTGATCGTCATCGCCGCGGCGCTCGCCGGGATCCTCCTGTTCCTCCTGACCTCGGCCTCCGCCAATACGGCGCTGTTCTCGCGCCACTATCCGCTGCTGCTCGGACTTAACGGCGCGGTGGCCATCGCGCTGCTGGGGCTGGTGCTGGTGCAGCTTGCCAAATTGTGGCGCGAGTACCGTGCGCGCGTCTTCGGCGCGCGGCTCACCTACCGGCTGCTGGTGATGTTCGCCCTCATGGCGGTGGTACCAGGGGTGGTGATCTACGCCGTGTCGGTGCAGTTTGCCGTGAAGAGCATCGAATCCTGGTTCGACGTGCGCGTCGATGCAGCGCTTGAGGGAGGAATCAACCTCGGGCGCAGTGCCCTGGACTATCTCCTCAACGAACTTACGTCGAAGGCGCGTGGCATGGCGCTGGAGCTGGGCGAGGGCGGCAACGACGCGACCCGGCTCAATCGGATGCGCGAGCAGGCAGGCGTTGATTCCGCCACCCTGTTCTCCGCCTCCGGCCAGATCATCGCCAGCAGCTCGGCGGACCTGACCACCCTGCTGCCGGAGATGCCCGGCCGGAGCCGGCTGCGCCAGGTGCGCCAGGGGCGACCCTATGCCGCGGCCGAGGGCGACGCCACCTCGGGCCTCACGCTGCGCGTGCTGGTGCCGGTGAGCGGCACGACTCTGACGAGCGAATCGCGCGTGCTCCAGCTCACGCAGCCGGTCCCCACGCAACTGGCGCAGGACGCCGAGAGCGTGCAGACGGTGTATCGGGATTATCAGGAGTTGTCGCTGGCGCGCCAGGGCCTGCAACGCATCTACGCGGTGACTCTGACGCTGACGCTGCTGCTGGCCCTGTTCGCGGCGATCGCGGTTGCCATTGTCCTGTCCCGGCGCCTGTCGGCGCCGTTGTCGATCCTGGCAGAGGGTACGCAGGCGGTGGCGGCGGGCGACTTCAGCCCGCGCCAGGCGCTGCCGGCGCGCGACGAGCTGGGCGTGCTCACGCAGTCCTTCAGCCGCATGACGCGCCAGCTCGACGAGGCGCGCGCCCAGGCGCACAAGAGCCGCGCCGAGGTGGAGGCCGCCCGCGCCTATCTGGAAAACGTTCTGGCCAATCTCTCCGCGGGCGTGCTGGCGTTCGATGCCCAGGCGCGGCTGCGCGCCACCAATCACGGTGCCGTCACCATTCTTCACGACGATCTCGCGGGCTTCGAAAGCATTACTCTGAGTGAATGGCCGCGCCTGCACGAACTGCGAGACGCCATCGCCGCCCACTTCGCGGAGCGGGGTGAGGCATGGCAGCAGCAGCTCGAACTCAAGCCCGCCGACGGCGCCCCCCAGGTGCTGCTCCTGCGCGGCTCGCGTCTGCCGGAGGCGAGCGGCGGCGGCCATGTGGTGGTGTTCGACGAGATCACCCAGCTCATTTCTGCACAGCGCCTGGTGGCCTGGGGCGAAGTGGCGCGGCGCATGGCCCACGAGATCAAGAACCCGCTGACGCCCATCCAGCTCTCCGCCGAGCGGCTGCAGCACAAGCTGGCGGACAAGCTGCCCGCTCACGAGCGCGAGATCTTGCAGCGCTCCACCACCACCATAGTGAATCAGGTCGAAGCCATGAAGAACATGGTGAATGACTTCCGCGACTACGCGCGCATGCCGCCGCCGAGTCTGGCGCCGCTGGACCTGAACGCGCTGGTGGGCGAGGTCCTGGTGCTCTACGAGCATGCCCGGCCGCATCTCACCGTCAGGCTGGCGCCGACGCTGCCACGGGTTGCGGGCGATGCCACCCAGCTGCGCCAGTTGATACACAATCTGCTGCGCAACGCCGAGGACGCCCTGGGCGAGGAGCCACGTCCCGAGATCGAAGTGGCCACAGAGCGTGGACCGGACTGCGCCAGCCTCGTCGTGCGCGACAATGGCACCGGCTTTCCGCCGCAGATCCTGGCCCGCGCCTGCGAGCCCTATGTCACGACCAAAGCCCGGGGTACCGGACTCGGGCTGGCCATCGTCAAGAAGATCGTCGACGAACATCGCGGCCAGATCCACCTCGCCAATCGGTCGCCCCACGGCGCCGAAGTGCGCGTGCGCCTGCCGTTGGCGGCTTAGAGTGTGAGGACTTGATAGTGAGGAGCCAAGGGTCAGAAGTGGAGGGGTGGATCGCGGTTCGCTTCCCACCCCCTACTCCTTATCCCTCGTTGAACCTATGCCACAGATACTGGTAGTAGACGACGAAATCGGCATCCGCGAGCTTCTCTCGGAGATTCTACGCGACGAGGGCTACGACGTGACGGCGGCGGAGAACGCCGCCGCTGCGCGTGCCGCGCGCAACACCCAGCGGCCCGACATGGTGCTGCTCGACATCTGGATGCCGGATACCGATGGCATCACGCTGCTCAAGGAGTGGTCGGCCGGCGGCCAGCTCACCATGCCGGTGATCATGATGTCCGGGCACGGCACCATCGACACCGCGGTGGAGGCCACCAAGATCGGCGCGCTCGATTTCCTGGAGAAGCCGATCGCCATGCAGAAGCTGCTGGCGGCGGTGAAGCGCGCCTTGCAGAAGGCGCCCAGCGCGGTCGCGGCGGAACTCACGCTGGCGGCATTCCCGCGCTCCTCCGCCCTGCGAGATCTGAAGAAGCGCCTGGAGCAGGTGGTGGCGAAGAGCCGCATCGTGCTGCTCAAGACGCACCTCGGCGGGATCCCCGAGCTGTGCGCGCGCACGTTGCAGCCCCAGGGCCGGGCCTTCATCGATCTGTCCGCCGCCGGCCAGCCGTTCGATCTGTCGATGCTCGAACAGAGTTCCGGCGGGCTGCTCTACGTGCCCGAACTGGGCTACCTCGCCCGCATGCAGCAGAAGAATCTCGCTTTCGCGGCGGAGCGGCTCGAACGCTTCAACCTGCGGGTCGTGGCGGCAACGGTGCACACGGCCGAGGAACTGGTCGCGGCGGGATGGGACGAACCCTTGCTGCTGCGGCTGTTCGAGGTTTGGCTGGCCGCGCCGGCTCTGGTCCAGTTGAAGGAGGATGTCCCGGACATCGCCTCCCAGCTCCTGATTCACATGGTCGAGTCCGGGGTCGTGCCGCTGAAGCGCTTTTCCACGGCGGCGCTGAACGTGCTCCGCAATCATCCGTGGCCGGGCGGTTACGGCGAGCTCAAGGCGGTGGTGCGTTCGCTGGCGCTGGCTGCGCTGGACGAGGAGATCGCGGGTGAGGACGTTGCCAAGCTCGTGGGAGCCGTGCCTCCCGCCGCCCTGGCCCTGCCTCTCGATCTGCCGTTGCGCGAAGCGCGCGAAGCCTTCGAGCGCCTGTACTTCGAGTACCATTTGCGTCAGGACAACGGCAATATGACGCGCCTGGCGGAGAAGACCGGACTGGAACGTACCCACCTCTATCGCAAGCTGAAGCAACTGGGATTGCATGGGGGGCGACGCGCTGATTCGAGCGTTGAGGGCTAGGAGCCTGGTCGGACTTAATCCTCAGCGCGCGACGGTCCGGATCGGATGCAGCGCAAGGCGCGAGCGCGCCGTTGTGCCCGCCACTCGGTGATCTGCGGCGTAGAATGAGTCCAACCACAAGAAGCACCAACGCCATTCCGTGAAGATCATCATCCTTGGGGCCGGCCAGGTCGGCAGCTCGGTCGCGGAGAACCTGGTCTCCGAAGCCAACGACATAACCGTGGTGGATACCGAGATCGGACACCTGCAGGATCTGCAGGTCCGGCTCGACCTGCGCACCGTGGTGGGCAACGCGGCCAGCCCCTCCGTGCTCAAGCAGGCGGGGGCCGAAGACGCCGATCTGTTGATCGCGGTAACGCAAAGCGACCAGACCAACCTGTGCGCCTGCCGCACCGCGGCCACGCTGTTCAACCTGCCGACCAAGGTCGCCCGGTTGCGCTCCCCCGACTACATCGAGCATCCCGAACTGCTGGACGACAACAACTTCGCCGTGGACTTCAGCATCTGCCCGGAGCAGATCGTCACCGACTACATCGTCAAGCTGATCGAGTTTCCCGAGGCGCTGCAGGTGTTGGAATTCGCCGACGGCCGCATCAGCCTGGTGGCGGTGCGGGCGTTCGAGGGCGGTCCTCTGGTGGGCCATCCGGTGGCCGATATCCGCCGTCATATTCCCAAGGTGGATGCCCGTATCGCCGCCATCTACCGCAAGGACCAGCCCATCATTCCCGAGGGCGACACCGTGATCGAGGCCGGTGACGAGGTCTTCTGTCTCGCCGCGACCGAGGACATCCGCCAGGTGATGCGTGAGTTGCGGCGCATGGACCAGCCGTGCAAGCGCATCATGATCGCCGGTGGCGGCAACATCGGCTACCGCTTGGCGCGCGCCATCGAATCCGACTATCCGGTCAAGATCATCGAGCACAACAAGCACCGCGCCGAGTTCCTCGGCGCCAGCCTGATCAAGTCCCTGGTGCTGCAGGGCGACGCTACCGACGAGGACCTGCTGGAGAGCGAGAACATCGAGGACATGGACATGTTCCTCGCGCTCACCAACGACGACGAAAACAACATCATGTCCTCGCTCCTCGCCAAGCGCATGGGCGCGCGCCGGGTGCTGGCCCTGATCAACCGCCGTAGCTACGTGGACCTGGTGCAGGCGGACCGCATCGACATCGCCATCTCACCGGCGCAAATCTCCATCGGTTCGCTGCTTGCCCGGGTGCGCCGCGGCGACGTGGCGGCGGTACACTCGCTGCGGCGGGGTGCGGCCGAGGCGCTGGAGCTGATCGCCCACGGCGACGAAAAGACGTCGAAGATCGTCGGCCGGCGCGTAGATGAGATCGAACTTCCCAAGGGTGCCACCATCGGCGCCGCCATTCGCCAGAGCGCCACGCCGCAGAAAGTGCGCGTCGATTCCGGCGCCATATTGGAGGAGCACCACAAGGTGGTGATTGCGCACCACGACACTGTCATCGAGTCGGACGACCACGTCATCGTGTTCGTGGTCAACAAGCGCCTTATACCCAAGGTGGAGAAGCTGTTTCAGGTTGGAATCGGATTCTTTTGATGGGCAAGGGCGGCTG
>JBLMYH010000086.1:0-2937 GCA_050258175.1 Hyphomicrobiaceae bacterium | reverse complement strand
AGGTCGACCACGAAATTGTGGACCTTGGTATCGATCCGGCTGTCCAGGCGCAGTGGTTCGTGCCAGTTGCACAGCCAGCGGTCGACCAGGTCGAGTTGCCTAGGGTAGAGCGTGCCGGAATTGGCCAGACTCAGCATCAGGATATGCAGGTAGGCGCTCTCGCAGCTGCAGTCGGCCGGGTCTTCCGCATACGCGCGCTGAGCCTGTCGATGAAAGCCCTCAGTTTCGGCGATGCGGTACAGATTGTGCAGCCGCAGCCAGAGTTTCTCGCCGGCCGGCAGATAGCGTATGGCGCGCCATTTCAGCAACTGGCCAAGCGTGCGGATGGCGCGCAGGGAAATCAGCGGGGCGGATTCGTCGCGCAGCGTCTTGCGTTTCTCGCGGACAAGGTGCAGCACGAAGGTGTGGTAGCCGCGCGCGATCTCCCAGTAGAGGCCGTACACGGCGTGCCAGAGCTGGCTCTCGACTGTACGCGACATGCGCGGATTGCGCAGGTACTGGCGCACCAACGTGTCCTGCAGGTCGCGGGACTTTTCGTCCAGCAGCATGAAAATGGCCAGGCGATCTTTCGTATATTGCGTCGAATTCTCGTTGAAGCGCTTGAGCGCATTGAGAATGGCTTCCTGGCATTTGAACGCATCGCCGATGGGCAGATTCTCAATCCAGCGGGACGCCGTCTTGAGATTGGCCAGCGGATCGTCATTTCGTTTGCCGAAAGGCGTCAGCTGGGCCAGGCGCGAGGAAAATTTGTCTGCCAGTGATGTCATGGTGTGAAAACAATCTCAAAGTGGCGAAGCGTGCTTTCAGGCACTCGCACACTGAAGCAAACTCTGTGCCAGTCACCCCCCCAGTCTGGCTTGTACCCAAGGCCGCACCGATGCCAATGCGGCGGGCAGTTGCCCCGGTTCGCTGCCGCCCGCCATCGCCATGTCCGGTTTGCCACCGCCCTTGCCGCCCACCTGGGTCGCGACGAAATTCACCAGTTCGCCCGCCTTGATGCGGCTGGTGACGTCAGGTGTCACCGCGGCGATCAGGCTTATCTTGCCGTCAGTCACCGCGGCCAATACCAACGCGCAGGATTTAAGCTTGTCGCGCAGCTTGTCGGCAGTTTCGCGCAGCGCCTTGGCGTCGACGCCGTCGAGTTGTGCCGCCAGCACGCGCACGCCACCGACATCCGCTGCCTGCTGCACCAGGTCGTCGCCGGCGCTTGCAGCCAGTCTGGACTTCAGGCGCTCGAGTTCTTTTTCCAGCGCCCGGCTGTGTTCCATGAGCTGCGCCACGCGCTCGGCGGCGTCAGACGGGGTGGACTTGACCATTTGGGCAATGGTGCCGAGGTTCTTCTCGGTCTCGCCGAGGTAGGCGAGCACACCGGTGCCGGTGGTCGCCTCGACCCGGCGGATGCCCGCCGCGACGCCGGTTTCGAGCAGGATCTTGAAGGCGCCGATGTCGCCGGTGCGCGCCACATGGGTGCCGCCGCACAGTTCGCGCGAACTGCCGATGTCGAGCACGCGCACCTCGTCGCCATATTTTTCGCCGAACAGCATCATGGCGCCGGTCTTCTGCGCCTCCTCGATCGGCATCACGCGTGCCTGCGTCGCCGTGTTGGCGAGGATTTCGGCGTTGACCCGCGCTTCCACCTCGCGGATCTGCGCGGCGCTCATCGGACTCGGCTGCACGAAGTCGAAACGGGTCTTTTCGCTGTCCACCAGCGAGCCCTTCTGCTGCACATGTTCGCCGAGCACCTCGCGCAGGGCCTTGTGCATCAGGTGGGTGACCGAGTGGTTGCGCATGGTGCGGGCGCGCGCGGCCTCGTCGACGCGCGCGAGCACGGCATCGCCCACCGCCAGCGAGCCGGTCTTGACCACGCCATGATGGCCGAACACCTGCGCCTGAATCTTCTGCGTGTCTTCCACTTCGAACACGCCATTGGTGCTCTGCAGCGCGCCGCGGTCACCGACCTGGCCGCCCGATTCGGCGTAGAACGGCGTGTGGTCGAGCACCACCACGCCGAGTTCGCCTTCCTTCAGTTCACTGACGGCGATGCCATCCTTGTACAGAGCGAGCACGGCGCCTTCGTGGGTCAGCGTGTCGTAGCCGTGGAAGGTGGTCGCCGCACCCGAGTACTCCAGCCCGGCGCCGAGCTTGAACTTGCCGGCGGCACGTGCCTGATCCTTCTGCCGCTGCATCGCGGCATCGAAGGCTGTGGTGTCCACGTTCACTTGGGCTTCGCGGCAGATGTCGGCGGTGAGGTCGAGCGGGAAGCCGTAGGTGTCGTGCAGCTTGAACGCCAGTTCGCCGTCGAAGGTGCCCCCGGCGGGCAGCGTTTTCAGCGTGGCCTCAAGGATGCCCATGCCGTGCTCGATGGTCTCGAAGAAGCGTCCCTCCTCCTGCCGCAGGATGTCGATGACGCGCTCCTGGGCCTTGACCAGTTCGGGGTAGGCTTCGCCCATCACCGCCACCAGATCCGGCACGATGCGGTGGAAGAAGGCGGCGCGCGCGCCCAGTTTGTAGCCATGGCGGATGGCGCGGCGGATGATGCGGCGCAGCACGTAGCCGCGGCCTTCATTGCCGGGGATGACGCCGTCGACGATGAGGAAGGAGCAGGCGCGGATGTGGTCGGCGATGACCTTGAGCGAGTTATTCGTCAAATCGGCGGTGCTCGTTTCGCGCGCGGCGGCGGCGATCAGCGCCTGGAACAGGTCGATCTCGTAATTGGAGTGCACGTGCTGCATCACTGCCGAGATGCGCTCCAGCCCCATGCCGGTGTCGACGGAAGGCTTCGGCAGCGGGTGCATCGTCCCGGCTTCGTCGCGATTGAACTGCATGAACACATTGTTCCAGATCTCGATATAGCGGTCGCCATCCTCTTCCGGCGTGCCGGGCAGGCCACCGGGGATGTCCGGACCGTGGTCGTAGAAGATTTCGCTGCACGGGCCG
>JBLMYH010000085.1:0-6681 GCA_050258175.1 Hyphomicrobiaceae bacterium | reverse complement strand
AAACCTTTTCCGCTAAAACGCATGAAGTCAAACGCGACTGGTTCGTGGTTGATGCCGATAACAAAGTGCTGGGTCGCCTGGCTTCCGAGATTGCCCGCCGTCTGCGCGGCAAGCACAAGCCGGAGTTCACGCCGCACGTCGACACGGGCGACTACATCGTGGTCGTCAATGCCAGCAAGATGGTCGTGACCGGCAACAAGGGCCTCGACAAGAAATATTATCGCCACTCCGGCTACCCCGGCGGCATCTACGAAACGAACTTCGACAAGATGCAGGAGCGTTTCCCCGGTCGTGCGCTGGAAAAGGCGGTCAAGGGCATGCTGCCCAAAGGTCCGCTCGGCTACGCCATGATCAAGAAAATGAAGATTTACGCGGGCGCGGACCATCCGCATGAAGCTCAACAGCCCCAGCCCCTCGACATTAACGTTAAGGCCGCATCATGATCGGTAACTACAACTACGGTACGGGGCGTCGCAAGTCGTCGGTTGCCCGTGTGTTCATCAAGGCAGGCAGCGGCAAGATCGTCGTCAACGACAAGCCGGTGGACGAATATTTTTCCCGTGAGACCGGTCGCATGATCGTGCGTCAGCCGCTGGTGTTGACCGATAACCTGAGCCGGTTTGACATCATGGTCAACGTGTCGGGTGGCGGCGAATCCGGCCAGGCCGGTGCGGTGCGCCACGGCATCACCCGTGCGCTGATCGACCTCGACGCTGAAATGAAGCCGGTGTTGAAGGCCGCAGGCCTGGTGACCCGCGATGCCCGCGAAGTCGAACGTAAGAAGGTCGGCTTTCACAAGGCGCGTCGCCGCAAGCAGTTCTCCAAGCGCTGATTTATTGGATCAGCTGCTGGTCTGCACAAGAAGGCCGCCCGTTTCGGGGCGGCTTTTTTTATATTTGCGCGCACGGCGTGGCATACAATAAAAGATGTTCTTTGCCACTGGCTTGGCGCATTCTTCGCAAGGATTCACACCATGATCAAAGTCGGTATCGTCGGCGGCACGGGCTACACCGGAGTCGAATTGCTGCGCTTGCTGGCGCGTCATCCGCAGGTGGAACTGAAGGCCATCACTTCGCGCAAGGAAGCGGGCATGCCGGTGGCGGACATGTTTCCGAACCTGCGCGGACGCGTGAAACTGGCCTTCTCCACGCCGGAAGAGGCCGGACTGGAGCAGTGCGACGTGGTGTTCTTCGCCACCCCCAACGGCGTGGCGATGCAGCAGACGCGCGCGCTGCTCGATGCCGGTGTCAAGGTGATCGACCTGGCGGCGGATTTCCGCATCAAGGACATCGCGGTCTGGGAGCACTGGTACAAGATGGAACACGCCTGCCCGGATTTGGTTGAAGAGGCTGTCTATGGCCTGCCCGAAATCAACCGCGACAAGATCAAGAGTGCGCGCCTCATCGCCAACCCCGGTTGCTATCCGACTGCGGTGCAGCTGGGCTTTCTGCCGCTGCTCGAATCCGGGGGAGTCGATACCGGCTTTCTGGTCGCTGACGCCAAATCGGGCGTGTCGGGCGCCGGCCGCAAGGCGGAGACCAGTATCCTGTTTGCCGAAGCGGCTGACAACTTCAAGGCCTACGCGGTTGGCGGGCATCGTCACTGGCCGGAGATCAAGCAGGGGCTGGATCGTTTCGCCGGGAAGGCCGTAGGCTTGACCTTCGTGCCGCACCTGACGCCCCTGATCCGTGGCATCCACGCAACCCTGTACGCACGGCTCAGCAGTGACATCGACCTTCAGGCCCTCTACGAAAAGCGCTACGCCGGCGAGACCTTCGTCGATGTGATGCCTGCCGGCGCGCATCCCGAAACACGCTCGGTGCGCGGTGCCAATATCTGCCGTATCGCCGTGCACCGGCCGCAGGGCGGCGACACCGTGGTCGTGCTGTCGGTGATCGATAACCTGGTCAAGGGCGCGGCGGGGCAGGCAGTGCAAAACATGAACATCCTGTTCGGCCTGCCTGAGGACACCGCATTGGCCGACGTGGGCATGCTGCCTTAGCGACCGGAACTCCTCGGCCAGAACAGGGTCTTTGCTTGACGCGAGGCGGGTGATGCGGATAATCACCCCACACATTTTCAAGGAGCACCACCATGAATGCAGCAACCGAAATGGAGTCCCCGCTGATCTTCACCGACAGCGCGGCCAGTAAAGTCAAAAGCCTGATCGACGAGGAAGGCAACCCTGATCTGAAACTGCGTGTGTTCGTGTCGGGCGGCGGCTGTTCCGGTTTCCAGTACGGCTTCACCTTCGACGAAGCGCAGAATGCCGACGACACCGTGATGGTGAAAAACGGTGTCACGCTGCTGGTCGATTCAATGAGCTTCCAGTATCTGGTGGGCGCTGAAATCGATTATTCGGAAGGCCTGGAAGGCGCGCAGTTCGTGATCAAGAACCCGAACGCAACCACCACCTGCGGCTGCGGCTCGTCGTTCTCGGCGTAAGCGTTGCGCGCGGAGCAAAAAAAGCGGCCTTGGCCGCTTTTTTTGTTTTCTGGTTCAGCAATCAGGCCGGGTGAATTGCGCCCAGGATTCGTTCGCCCCGTGCGCCGGTCACCGCTGGCAGGTTGCCCGGCGCGCCATGCAACGTCTGTCGCGCAAGCCAGGCAAAGGCGAGGGCTTCCACCCAGTCCGGGTCGATGCCCAGCGCAGCGGTGCTTGCTACCGTGACATCCGGTAGCAGGGCGCGAATGCGCTGCATCAGTGCGGCGTTGTGCGCGCCGCCGCCGCAGATATAGAGTTCGTGCACACCGGAGCATTCGCGGTCGACTGCGCCGGTGAGGCTGGTCGCGGTGAATTCGAGCAGGGTGGCCTGTACGTCGGGCGGCGCGACCTTTTCATTCAGGCCGCCTAGAGTCGCGTCCAGCCAGTCCAGGTTGAACTGTTCGCGTCCCGCGCTCTTGGGCGGAGCGAGATGTAGATAGGCATGCCTCGCCAACGCGGCCAGCAGTCCCGGGTGGACCGCCCCACTCGCGGCCCAGGCGCCATCGCGGTCGTAACGGGCGCCGCTGTGGCGCCTGATCCATGCGTCCAGCAGGATGTTGCCGGGGCCGGTGTCCCAGCCGCGCACAGCGCCGTCAGGGGGCAAATCGGTGACGTTGGCGATGCCACCGATGTTAGCGATGACGCGATGCCTGTCCAGATGCCCCAGCGCCCGGGCATGAAAGGCGGGAACCAATGGCGCGCCCTGGCCGCCGGCCGCGATGTCGCGGCTGCGGAAATCCGCGACAACCGCGATGCCGGTGAGCTCCGCCAGCAGGGCGGCGTTGCCGATCTGTAGGGTGTAGCCATCCGCAGGGCGGTGACGCAGGGTCTGGCCGTGGCAACCGATCGCCCGCACGCCGCCGTCCGCGAATCCGTCGAGGAGCGTCTTGACCGCAGCAGCGTAAAGGTGAGCCAGTTCGTTGGCGGCGAGGGCGGTGTGATGGATCTCGTCGGGGTGCGCCGTGTGCAGGGCTAACAACTTCTCCCGCAAGGCGTCCGTGTAGGGCACATAATGGGTGCGGAGGAGCTGGACCTGGTCCGCGGGGCCTATTTCGGCGAGAACTGCATCAACACCATCCAGGCTGGTGCCTGACATGAGGCCGACATAGCGTTCGGCCTCATGCGTGTCAGCTGCGCTCAATCGAGTGCGGCAAGGTTGGTACCGCGCAGCAGGCCCAGTTTGTCGGACCAGGCTGCGGTCTGCTGCAGGAAGCGTGCACGCTGTGCGGCGGCGAGCGGCGGCGACCCGGGCAGTTTGACAGTCAGCGGGTTGTAGGGCTTGCCTGCAATCCGGACCTCGTAATGCAGGTGCGGGCCGGTTGCAACGCCGGTGGCGCCTACGTAGGCGATGACGTCGCCCTGGCTTACCGCACGGCCTCGGCGGATGCCGGGGGCAAAGGCGCTCAAGTGGCCATAATAGGTCTCGTAGCCGTTGTTATGCCGCAAGATGACCAGGTTGCCATAGCCGCCCCTGCGTCCGGCGAACTCCACGGTGGCATCGCCGGTAGCCTTGACGCGGGTGCCGGTCGGCGCCCCAAAATCGACGCCAGTATGGGCCCGTGCGTAACCCAGCACGGGGTGCATGCGGGAGCTGCTGAAGTTGGAGGTGACGCGGGAGAACTCGAGCGGCGAGCGCAGGAAGCCTTTTTTCAGCGATTCGCCTTCGGGCGTGTAGTAGCTCTCATGACCGGATGCGTCACGGAACAGCACAGCGCGGTAGGCTTTGCCGGCATTGACAAATTCTGCCGCTAGCAGATCGCCGGTGGAAACGGGCTCGCCGTTGCGGTACTTGACCGTGTAAATAACCGAGAAGGTGTCGCCGCGACGCAGGTCCTCGCGGAAATCCAGGCTCGTCGAGAAGGTTTCCGCCATTTTGTCGGCGATCTTGTCGGGGATGCCTGCGCTGTCGGTCGCGCCGTAGAGCGACGACACGATGTGGCCGGAACGCATCACCACACGCGTTTCGAGCTGATCGCTGCTGTCTTGCGCGACATAGCCGTCGCCTTGGCGAAGGACGGTCAGGGCGGGACCGTTGCGGCGTTCAAACCGTATGCTCAGCAACTGCCCGTCCGGTGTAGTGGTTGCCTGAATATGCTTGCCAGCCCGTATGTTGGTCGCAAGCTGCCGCACCGCATCGGTGGCCAGCAAGCGCTGGATTTCCAGGTCGTCGATTTTCAGCCGCCCCAGCGCGCTGGCGACCGTGTCGCCAGACTGGATCACGGTTTCGCGTTCAAACGTGCCCGCGGTGTTTGCGCCAGTCAGCGTCGGCAGGGCGATCGCTTCGGTAATCGTTTCCGGCGTGATGTCGTTGGTGGAGGTGTCGGGCGCCAGGCCAAAGGCGGCAACAACGCCAAACAGAGGCAGGCTGGAGAGTGCAACCAAGGTGCGCAGGCTGAAGCGGCGTTCCGCTCCCGTCATGCGATCGGTTAAGATTCTCAGTTTGGTGAGCGGCATAGACCGTTTCCCTTCCGTAATCGAGCCGGGAGTCTAACACAAATGACCGCCGGGGACTTTTTTCAATCGAAACAGCAGCTTGCACGAGCTGAGTTAAGTGTATTCGTTTTTTACGGCCAGGTCGGAGCAAACTTGACCCGTACTAGAGAGGAATTTGATGCAGGACGCTTTGCAGGAAATCAAGCGTGGAGCCGACGAACTGCTGGTCGAGGCCGAGCTGGTTGAGAGACTAAAAACGGGTCGGCCGTTGCGGATCAAGGCGGGGTTCGACCCGACGGCGCCTGACCTCCATTTGGGCCATACGGTCCTGTTGAACAAGTTGCGGCAGTTCCAGGCGCTTGGCCATCAGGTCATCTTTCTAGTCGGCGATTTCACAGGCATGATCGGCGATCCCACCGGCAAAAACACGACGCGTCCGCCGCTCACCGCCGAAGCGGTTGCGGAAAACGCCAAAACCTATCAGGAACAGGTGTTCAAAATTCTCGACCCGGTGCTTACCGAGGTGCGATTCAATTCCGAATGGATGGGAAAGTTGGGCTCGGCCGGCATGATTCGCCTGGCAGCCACCCATACCGTGGCGCGCATGCTGGAACGTGACGACTTCCATAAGCGCTATAACAGTCAGCAGCCGATCGCGATCCACGAATTCTTGTACCCGCTGATCCAGGGCTACGACTCGGTTGAGCTCAAAGCGGACGTTGAGTTGGGAGGCACGGACCAGAAGTTCAACTTGCTGATGGGGCGCGAACTGCAGAAGCATCATGGTCAGTCCCCACAGTGCATCCTGACTATGCCGTTGCTTGAGGGTACGGACGGGGTCAACAAGATGTCGAAATCGTTGGGCAACTACATTGGCATCAACGAGCCCCCGCAGGAAATTTTCGGCAAGCTGATGTCGATCTCCGATGATTTGATGTGGCGCTATATTCAGTTGCTGTCATTCGAACCGCTTGCGACCATTGAGGACTGGAAACGGCAGGTGGTCGACGGCGCCAATCCGCGCGACATCAAGGTGCGGTTTGCCCAGGAAATCGTGGCGCGCTTTCATAACCGGGAAGCGGCGACGCAGGCGCTGGTGGAATTTGAGGCCCGCTTTCAGAAGGGCGCGTTGCCGGATGACATGCCAGAAATCAGTCTTCCAGGTGTCGAGGGGGGATTGCCGGTGCCGCAGCTTTTGAAGCAGGCCGGGCTCGTGCCCAGCACGTCGGACGCCATCCGCCAGATCGCCGGTGGCGGCGTGCGGCTGGACGGCGAGCGCGTGGGCGATAAAGGCGTGAACGTACCGGTGGGCGCGACCGTGGTGGCGCAGGTCGGCAAACGAAAATTCGCCCGTGTCACAATTATTTAAAAATAGTTCTGCGAAAGTTGTTGACGAAGCATTTTTGCTCTGTAGAATGCGCACCTCTTTGAAGCGCAACGCAAGACGCGAATCAAACAGGCAGTACTCTGAGGGCTCCGTGACAATCAAGGTTGATCGCGAAGTTTTCAGAAAAAGAAGTTGACGTGTTCTGAAAGTTCTGTAGAATGCGCACCTCTCGAAACGGCAACGCGATGAAGCGGAGTTGGTTAAGAGATTGATCTTTAACAATTTACAGCCGATAGGTGTGGGTGTTGTTGCGGTGGTTGTTCTGGCTTTGGCTGGGATGACAACTAGCATAAATGCTCACACTTTAATGAAGTAATTCATTTGAGTTGAGCGACGAAGTATTAGTAGTAATTGCAGAGATTGAACTGAAGAGTTTG
>JBLMYH010000084.1:0-4178 GCA_050258175.1 Hyphomicrobiaceae bacterium | reverse complement strand
CACGCCAAGCAACGCACCGCGTCGCACCGGCTCGCGGGCGGCGGATGCTTCCGGAATCAGGATGTACAGCAGCAGGCCGCCCCCCGCGGCGAGGCGACCGCACAACCAGAACAGGATCGATTTGTGGGGGGAGTTGGGGCTGACCAGATCCGGCATCCCGACGTAGGACAGAAAATGCAGGATGTCGAACAGCGCCACTGCCAGAAACGCATAGCCCAGCGCGACGGACCGAGTCGAGCGCTCGGTTTCCTGGGCACCATGGCCGGTAAAAAAAATCAGCGCCGCAACGATGATGGCGAAAATCTCCATCATCGAATGGACGGCCAGGAAAGCCGGGGCCGAGATCGTCACCTGATTGGCCGGCACGGCCTGCCACAAAAGCAGCGGCAAGCTGGCAGCCAGCAACAGCATGCCGAGGAGGCGTTGCATGTCTTGTTTTGGAAACAGCGTCACTGCAAGGGGATTCCACTCAAAGACAGGACTGTAAACACCCGCAATTATTGGTTCTTTGGGTTACCCGGCTGTGAACGAAGATTTCGGCATGCCGTGCCACGAGCCCATGCGGGCTTTGAAGAAACGGCGCCAAGCCCTAGCCGTTCGTCCGGCAGGGCCAAGCTTGTTGCTTGCCTTCCGGGTGATATCCAGTCAATTAGAACATGATTACGGCCGAGCTGTGGCGCGCCTGAACAAATCGAGCGCCCGCTCCCGCTGCACCGCGTGATCGACGAGCGGCGCCGGATAGTCGCGCCCGATGACGCAGCCGGCCCTTTGCTGCGCGGCAGCGGGCATCCTCCACGGGGCGTGGATGGACTTATCCGGCACCCGGGCGAGCTCCGGCAGGTAACGGCGGATGAAGCGCCCCGCGGCGTCGAACTTTTCCGACTGCGTCACCGGGTTGAAGATGCGGAACCACGGTTGGGCATCGCACCCCACCGAGGCCGCCCACTGCCAGCCGCCGCTGTTGGCGGCGAGGTCGAAGTCGATCAGCTTGTCGGCGAAGTATTTTTCACCGAGCCGCCAGTCGACCAGCAGGTCCTTGGCCAGGAACGAAGCGCTCACCATGCGCAGGCGGTTGTGCATGGTGCCGGTCTGGTTGAGCTGGCGCATCGCGGCATCGACCAGCGGATAGCCGGTGCGCGCCTCGCACCACGCCTCGAAATGACCGGGCGGATTCGGCCACGGCAGCGCGTCATATTGTGGCTTGAAGGCATGCCCGCGCGCGACGTCGGGGCGGTGCCAGAGAATCTGATGGTAGAAATCTCGCCAGATCAGTTCCGACAGCCAGGTCTGCGCGCCGCGACCGCCCTGCTGCCAGGCCGCGGCGGCAAGCTGGCGGATCGACACCGTGCCATAGCGCAGGTGCACCGACAGGCATGACGACCCCTTCTGCGCGGGAAAATCGCGCGTCTCCTGGTAGCGGTCGATGCGGCGCATGAAATCCTCGAACAGCCGCGCCCCGCCAGCCATCCCGGTCGGCAGACCGAGTTCGCGCAGGCTGGTGGGGGCGAAGCCGATGTCCTGCAGGCTCGGCAGGGCGGACGACTGCGGCGTGAGCCGGTCCATGTAAGCGTCGACCGGATAGGCGCGCAGGTCATCCGGCGTCAGCTTTTTCAGCCAAGCGTTCTTGTAAGGCGTGAACACGCTGAAGGGCGTTCCAGCCGCAGTAAGCACCTCCTCACGTTCGAAGATCACCGCATCCTTGGCGTGATGGGATGCAATATTGCCGCGCTTCAGCGCGGCTGCCACGGCGCTGTCGCGCGCCAGGGCGGTGGGGTCGTCATCGTGGTTGAAAAACACGGCATCGACCGGCAGATCGAACGCCAGTTGCACGATCTCGTCGCGCGCGACGCCATGCCGAACGATGAGGCCGCCGCCCCGCGCCTGCAGGGCGCGCTGCAATTCGCCGACGCTGGTGTGGATGAACTCGACGCGGCGGTCGGCCCGATCGGGAAGCCCGTCGAGGATTTCACGGTCGAAGACAAAGGCACAGGCCACCTGCCGGGCATTTTTCAGCGCATGGTATAGCGCCGCGTGGTCGTGATCGCGCAAATCGCGGCGGAACCAGACCAGGGCGCGGGCATATTCAGGCATGGGGCTTTCTGGTCGCTATAGTGAGAAGACGGAGCGTTTAAAAAGGGTGTTTGCTTGAATTGAGGCAGATTACAATGGGAACGCAATCATGGATACCGTCAACCTCACCCACAATTTCCTGATCGCCATGCCGGGCATGGTCGACCCCAATTTCAACGGCACGCTGACCTATATCTGCGACCACAGTGACCAGGGGGCACTGGGCGTGGTGGTCAACCGCCCGATCGACCTGGAACTGTCAGCGCTGTTCGAGCAGATCGGACTGTCGCTGCCGGAACGCCTGCACCACAACACCGTATATTTCGGCGGTCCGGTGCAGACCGAACGCGGATTCGTGCTGCACACGCCGCCGCTCACCTTCAGTTCCACCCTCACCGTCAATGACGCGGTCAGCCTCACCACCTCTAAGGACGTGCTGGAAGCGGTGAGCCAGGGCGCGGGGCCGGAAAAATTCATGGTGTCGCTGGGCTATGCGGGCTGGTCGGCCGGGCAGCTGGAAGACGAGATTAAGCAGAACGCCTGGCTGTCGGTGGCCGCCGATCCGCAGGTGATTTTCGACCTGGCCCCCGAAGAACGCCTGCCTGCCGCGATGAAGCTCTTGGGCATCGACTTCGCCAGCCTGTCCGAAGAAGCCGGGCACGCTTGAACCCGGAACACACCCACGGCACCGTGCTGGCCCTCGACCTGGGCCTCAAGCGCACCGGCGTGGCTTCGGGCGATCTGGCGATCGGCATTGCGCATCCGCTCACCGTCATTCAGGCCGACTCGACCGAGGCGCGGCTCGCCGCGATCGCCAAACTCGTGGCCGAATGGCAACCGGTGCTGCTGGTGCTGGGTCTGCCGACCCATGCCGACGGCAGCGAGCATGAAATGACGCGGGTGGCAAAAAACTTCGCGCGCAAATTAGAATCGCGCTTCAATCTCCCGGTTTTTCTGGTGGACGAGCGCCACACCAGCACAGCAGCCGAATCTGAACTGCATGCGCGCGGCATCCACGGCAAGAAGAACAAGGCGCTGGCGGACGCCGTCGCCGCCCAACTCATACTGCAAGGGTTTTTTGATGCACGCCTCACTGCCTGACGCCAATTCGCTGATCGCGCGGCTCGCCGACGCCATCGCGCCCACGCTCACGCCCGACACGCTGATCGTCGGCATCCACACCGGCGGCGTGTGGGTGGCCGAACGCCTGCATGCGCTGCTGCACTGCACTCAGCCGCTCGGCACGCTCGACATATCCTTCTACCGCGACGACTTTTCGCGCATCGGCCTGCACCCGCAGGTCAAGCCATCCAATCTGCCTGTCGATCTGGAAGGCCGCGCCATCCTGCTGGTCGACGACGTGCTGCACAGCGGGCGCACGGTGCGCGCGGCGATGAACGAACTGTTCGATTATGGCCGCCCGGCCTCGATCAGGCTGGCGGTGCTGGTCGACCGCGGCGGCCACGAGTTGCCGATCCGCCCCGATTTCGCCGGCCTGACGATTGCCGTGCCCGACCACCAGAACATCAATCTTTCCCGCCTCGACGATGGCCATCTGACGCTCACCCTTGCATGAACCTACAACTCACTCAGGACGGCAGGCTGCGGCACCTGCTCACCCTCGACGGCCTGCCGCGCGCCATCATCACGCAAATCCTCGACACCGCTGAGTCCTTCATGGACGTGGGCGAACGCGAAGTGAAGAAAGTCCCGCTGCTGCGCGGCAAGTCGATTTTCAATCTGTTCTTCGAGCCGTCGACGCGCACCCGCACCACCTTCGAGATCGCAGCCAAGCGCCTGTCTGCCGATGTGGTCAACCTCAACATCGCGACCTCCAGCCAGACCAAGGGCGAGGCGATCCTCGACACCGTCGACAACCTTTCGGCCATGCACGCCGACATGTTCATCGTGCGTCACGCGCAGTCGGGCGCCGCGCATTTCATCGCACGTCACGTGGCACCGCACATTTCGGTGGTGAATGCAGGCGATGGCCGCCACGCCCACCCGACGCAAGGTTTGCTGGACATGTTCACCATCCGCCGCTTCAAGGGCGAGTTTCACAATCTGACCGTCGCGATCATCGGCGACGTGCTGCATTCGCGCGTGGC
>JBLMYH010000083.1:0-9590 GCA_050258175.1 Hyphomicrobiaceae bacterium | reverse complement strand
ATCTTCCGCACGTCCTGGGTGTACGGCGCGCGCGGCAGCAATTTCCTGCTGACCATGCGCCGCCTGATGCGCGAGCGACCGGAACTGAAGATCGTCGCCGACCAGGTCGGCGCGCCGACCTGGTGCCGCGATCTCGCCGAGGCGACTGGGCAGGTGCTGGGCCAGATGGTGTCACCGGCATGCGGGATCGATCAGACGGCGCCCTGGGGCATCTATCACATGACCAATGCCGGCGAGACCTCGTGGCATGGCTTTGCCGAGGCGATCCAAGCGCTCGATGAGTTTGATGAAACGTGCGCCCTGGCCCACCTGCTTCCCATCCCGGGAAGCGACTACCCGACCCCTGCAAAACGCCCGCTCAATTCGCGCCTGAACAACGACAAGCTGGAACAGACGTTCGGTATCCGCCTGCAGGATTGGCGCGCGGCGCTGGCGCTGTGCATGGAAGCAAGCGCCAACAGATAAAGAGAGTGAGGAGAAGGGTGTGAACGTGTTGCTGACCGGAGGCGCGGGCTATATCGGCTCGCATACCGCAGTGGAGTGCCTGGCGGCCGGGCACGAGGTGGTGGTGTTCGACAACCTGTCGAACAGCAGCGTGGAATCGCTCGAGCGGGTGGCGCAGATTGCCGGCAGACCGGTGGCGTTCGTGCAGGGCGACATCCGTGACCGCGCGGCACTGCGCAAGCTGTTTGCCGAGCACGCGATCGACGCGGTGGTGCATTTCGCCGGCCTGAAGGCGGTGGGCGAATCGGTGGAGAAGCCGCTGCTGTATTACGACAACAACATCGCCGGCAGCATTGCGCTGTTCGAGGAAATGGCGGCGGCGGGCGTGAAGGCAGTGGTATTTTCCTCGTCCGCCACTGTGTACGGCGATCCCGCAACGGTGCCGATCACGGAGGATTTTCCGCTGTCGGCGACCAATCCCTACGGCCGCTCAAAACTTGTCATCGAAGAAATGCTGCGTGACGTCGCGCAAGCTGATGCGGGCTGGAACATCGCGCTGCTGCGCTATTTCAATCCGGTAGGCGCGCACGAATCGGGGCTGATCGGCGAGGACCCGCGCGGCATCCCCAATAACCTGATGCCCTATGTCGCGCAGGTGGCGGTGGGGCGCCGCCCGCATCTCAACGTGTTCGGCGGCGACTATCCGACGCCGGACGGCACCGGCGTGCGCGACTACATCCATGTGGTCGATCTGGCGCGCGGCCATGTGGCGGCGTTGAATAAGCTGCAGCAACTTGGCGGCGTGCAGACCTGGAACCTCGGCACCGGGCGCGGGGTCAGTGTGCTCGACATGGTGCGCGCGTTCGAAGCGGCGAGCGGCAAGCAGGTGCCGTACCGGATCGTGGCACGACGCGCCGGAGACGTGGCGCAATGCTGGGCCGATCCGGCACGCGCAGCGCGCGATCTGGGCTGGCGCGCGGAATACGATCTGCCGCGCATGTGCGCCGATGCATGGCGCTGGCAGGCGAGCAATCCGGAAGGATATGCCTGAGCGGCAATGGGGCGACTAGCCCAGACGCTGGCCGAACAGCCCGCGGCCGCGGAAGTACTGCACTCCCAGCCAGCCGCCGAGTAGTCCGCCGAGGTGGGCGAAGTGGGCAACGCCCGCATCGGGGTTGGTGAGGCCGAGGATGAGTTCGACTGCACCGTAGCCGAACACGAAGATGCGCGCGGGGATGCGGATGAAGGGCAGGAAAATGATGATGATGACGTTGCGGGGGAAATAAAGCGCATAGGCCAGCAACAGGCCGAACACCCCGCCGGAGGCGCCAATGACGGGACTGCTGCTGGGCAGGAAATTGCCGGAAACGGCGATCTGCGTCATCGCGGCCACCACGACGCTGAGCAGGTAGGTTACTAGGTAGCGCAGGTCGTTCCAGCGCCTTTCCAGTTCGGCGCCGAACATCCAGACGGCAAACATGTTGAATCCCAGATGCGTAAGCGAGCCATGCAGGAAGCTGTAGCTGACCAGTTGCCACAGATGGAACGCGCCGCCAGATCCCGGGGGCCACAGGCCGAAGATGCGGATGATCTCGGGCCCGGTGACCAGCTCCAGTGCATAGACGAGAACGTTCAGCAGGATGAGGGCGAGCGTGACCGGCGGCATGGCGAGGGGTATTTCTTTGTTGCAGGTGAAATCAGCCTGCGGGTTCCCAGTGTTGCAGCTTCAGCTGCAATGACCGCTGGCCATTGAATTCGTTCGGCATCAGCGCATAGACGGCACGTATGCGGTCGGGCAGCGGGTCTGGATGAAAGAACTGCATGGCGTCGAACGACACGTCGTCGCGCGCCAGCCTCAGTTTCAGGTGCTTCTCGCCGACGACGCGCTGCGCCACGACGTCGAAGGTGGCGGTGAAGAGCGGCGCGGGAAAGCCTTGTCCCCAGACCGCCTGGTCGAACTGCTCGGCGAGTGCGTAGCTGTGCTCGGCGAGGTCCAGTTCGCCGTCGGTTTCGATTCTCCCTTCCAGGTCCGCCGGGTCGATCAGTTCGCGCACCACGGCCTCGAATGCCTGGCTGAATTCCGTGTGACGCCCCTCGGGAATGCTGAGTCCCGCGGCCATGGCGTGGCCGCCGAATTTGACGATCAGGCCCGGATGGCGCTTGTCGATCAGGTCGAGCGCATCGCGCAGGTGCAGGCCAGGGATGGAGCGGCCGGAGCCCTTGAGTTCACCCGCAAGAGGCAGGCCGGTGGGTCCCCGCTGCGACTGCAGCGACCCTTCCGCTCCGCCGCTGTCATGCCTCGCAGAGGCGGTATCCGGCTGGGCGCTGTGGGCGAAGACGATGGTGGGACGATGGAATTTGTCCTTCAGGCGCGACGCCAGGATGCCGATGACGCCGACATGCCAGTCGGGCTGAAACGCCGTGAGGCTGTGGCTGTCGCTGGGGTTGAAGCTGGTGAGGATGGCGAGCGCCTCCTCCAGCATGTCGGATTCGACGTCGCGGCGGGTCCGGTTGAGCGTGTCGAGCTGCTGCGCCAACTGCTGCGCCGCGGCGGGATCGTCGGCGAGCAGGCACTCGATGCCGAGCGCCATGTCGTCGATGCGGCCGGCGGCGTTGAGGCGCGGGCCGAGCATGAAGCCAAGGTCGAATACGGTGGCACGCGCGGGATCGCGCCCGGCGGCGCGGAACAGGGCGTTGACGCCGGCGCCGGCCTTGCCGGCGCGCATGCGCGCCAGTCCCTGCGCGACTAGGGTGCGGTTGTTGGCATCGAGCTTCACCACGTCGGCAACCGTGCCGAGCGCGACCAGGTCGAGCAGGGTGCGCAGATCCGGTTCAGGCTTGTCGGCGTAGGCGCCGCGCTGCCGCAGCTCGGCGCGCAGCGCCAGCAGCACGTAGAACATCACCCCGACCCCCGCCAGATTCTTCGAGCCGAAGCCGCAGCCTGGCTGGTTTGGATTGACGATGCAGGCGGCGTCCGGCAGGGCGTCGCCCGGCAGGTGGTGGTCGGTGACCAGCACCGGGATGCCGAGCGCGTTCGCCGCCGCGATGCCGTCCATCGCGGCAATGCCGTTGTCCACCGTGACCAGCAGTTCGGGCTGGCGCGCTGCCGCGAGCTGGACGATGTCCGGGGTAAGGCCGTAGCCGTGCTCGAGCCGGTTGGGCACCAGGTAATCGACCCGCGCGCCGAGCATGCGCAGGCCGCGCACGCCGACCGCGCAGGCGGTGGCGCCGTCGGCGTCGTAGTCGGCGACAATCAGCAGGCGCTTGTTGTCCGCAATGGCGTCGGCCAGCAGCGCGGCGGCGCGCTCGATATGCAGCAGACCGGCGGGCGGCAGCAACCGCGGCAGACGGTGGGCGACTTCGTCAGGATGGCTGACGCCGCGCGCGGCATACAGCCGCGCCCAAGCCGGCGCGAGTCCAGCCTGTTCGAGGGCGGCGCGGGCGTCGGCGGGACAGGAACGGATGGTTATGGCTGGCATGGCGAGATTGTATGGGTAGAAGCAGTGCGACGATCGAATCAGGGATTCAGAATCTGGTGAAGTGCCGATTCTGTCCGCCGCCGACACGGAGTACCATGCCCGCATGAGCCATTTACTCCCGCTGTCGCGCGTCGCCAAGCTGGTCGGCCAGCCGCGCCATGCGCTGCAGGAAATGATCCGTGGCGGCACGCTGGCGACGTTTGACGGCATGGTCGAACTCGACGAGTTGCTGCGCGCGTTTCCCGAGGTGAAGTGGGATGACGACGCGGAGTTTCGCCGGGTCACCGAAATCAAGGACAAGGCGTTTGCCAAACGGGTGCTCGAACGCGCACTGCCGGACAAGCAGGTGCTGGCGGCGCGCCTGACCGAACTGGGCAACGATTACGCGGCGGCCCGCGCCTTGCTGTTGCATTATGGCAATGTGATGACTTGGCTCGACGAGAAGATCGACGAGATCGAAGAAGACAAAAGCGATGAAACGCGCCACGCCCTCCACAGCCTGCGCGCGTTTCTGCTGCGCAATCTGGCCGAGATGCCGCCGACTGCGGCACAGGCGCAGGCGGCGATTGCGCAGGAAAGGATACTTAAAATCATGTCAGCCCATGTCACCATCCAGCCCAGCGGTCATGAATTCTTCGTGGAGGGCAATGACACGCTGCTGGAAGCCGCCCTGCGCAACGGGGTGTCGCTGAACTACGGCTGCAGCAACGGCAACTGCGGCGAGTGCAAGGCACGCGTGCTGTCGGGTGAGGTGAAGAAAGTCCGCGCCTATGACTATGTGCTGAAGCCGGCCGAAAAAGACGCCGGGGTGATTCTGCTGTGTTCGTACGCGCCGGTGAACGACGTGGTGATCGAGGCCAATGTGGCAGGGGCGCGCGACATCCCGGTGCAGCATCTCACCGCCAAGGTGAAGTCGGTCGAGGTGTTCAATCCGCACATGGCTGCGCTGCATATCCTGACGCCGCGCAGCCAGCGCCTGCGCTATCTCGGCGGCCAGAGTGTCAATGTGTCGATCGGCGGGATGAGGGGGCGTTATGCGATTGCCAGCTGCCCGTGCGAAGACCGTCACATCGAGGTGCAGATTCCGCGCCGCTCGGGCGATGCGTTTGCCGAGGCGGTATTCAGCACGGTGAAGGCCGGCGACACGGTTGAAGTGGAAGGGCCCTTCGGCGAGTTCGTGCTGGACGAGGATTCACCGCGACCGGCGATTTTCCTCGCCTTCGGCGCGGGTTTCGCGCCGATCAAGAGCTTGGTCCAGCATGCTATGTCGCTGGAACTGGTCGAGTCGATGGATCTGCACTGGCTGGACTATGAAGCCGGGCATTATCAGGACAACCTGTGCCGCGCCTGGGCCGATGCGTTGGACAATTTCAACTATGTGCCGCACGCGCAAAGCGATGACCTCGACGGCGTGCTGGAGGCCATCGTGACGGATTATCCCGACCTGCATCGCTTCGACGTGTATGCGGCGGGGACCCAGGCGCAGATCGAGCAGGCGCGCGAGCATTTCGTGCGCCATGGTTTACCCGAGGTGCGCTGGTTTGCGGGTGCGACGGACGCTTGAATGCTGCGGGTGCTGCTCTATCTGTGGGCGTTGCCGGTGACGCTGCTCGGCGTGCTGGTTGCGCTCATCGCGCGCGGCAGCGGCGGCGCGCTGCATCGGGTGGATGGGGTTCTGGAAGCCGCTGGCGGCTGGCCGGCGTGGCTGTTGCGGCGGGGATTCCCTTGCAGCGGGGCGGTGGCCGCGATTACCCTGGGGCACGTGGTGGTGGGGGTATCGTCAGCCGCGTTGGCGGCAACGCGAAACCACGAGCGCGCGCATGTCAGGCAATTCGAGCGATGGGGGGTGCTGCTGCTGTTATTGTATCCGCTGGCCGGCTTGCTGGCGTGGCTGCGGGGTGGCGACCCTTACCGCGACAATCTATTCGAGCGTGAGGCACGGGCGGCCGAATTTGCCGCTCAGAGCAAGCCCGATCAATCTGGAACGGCCCGGCCTCAGTCCAGGCGATGAGACTCTTCGCCGGGATCACCGGTGTCGGGGTCAATCCAGTCGGAAATGCCGATTTCCTCTTCCGCTTCTTCCACCGTCTCGCCGGGCTCATAGTCGCTGTCGGCGTTGTACTCCATGTCCTGGACCGCTTCCAGCAGACTGGCGAAGGGGCCGTATTCCGCGCCGGTGATGGCATCGATCCAGTAGCACCCATCCGGACGCTCTATGATGCGGGTGTGGTCATATTCGGCAGGGGTCTCGGGTATCGCAGCTTTCATGATGCATCCTCCGTGCCTTGACTATAGGGCGGGAAGCCGGGCAGGGCAAGAAGCGGATCTCAGGCTGCGCGTGCGGCCAGCACCAGGCCCAACAGCGAGCCCATCGCCAGTGCCAGATGCCCCCAACTCCACAAACGAAAGTGCCGCACCAGCGCCGCAACTTCGCGGTTGGCGATCAGGAACGGGCGGCCGTGCGCCGGCCTGCGCAAGAGGTGGATCCCATCTTTGAGGCGGATGTCGAGATGGGCGCGGTCGACTTCCTCGGATGCGGCCTGGCGCGCGCGCTCCCATTCATCGAGACTGATTTCGCCGTCGCGGTCGGCGTCGAAGCGCGCCAGCAGGGCGGTCTTGTCCTCCTTCCATTCAGCCAGCAGGATGGAGAGGTCGGCCTTCTTGTCGAGTACCGTGTTGGGGCCGCCCAAGGTGACGTGCTCGCCGATCACGTAAATCGTTTCGCCTTCGATCAGCGTCCACTCGGTCTTGCGGTAGCCCCCCGCGCTGGAAACCTGCTTGTGCGAGGTGAGGATTTCGGCCCCTTCGGGATCGACGAGCACCTGGCCGCTGCCGTCGCTGATCCCAAAGGTGTCATGCGATACGCCGGATTCGACGGGTTCCCAGCGGTCTCCATTCTTGCGTTCGACGCGGTAGCGGTACCACAGACAGGGCAGGCCACTGACTGGGCTCACCAACGTGTCGCCGGGTGGCTGTCGGCCACGCCCGACGATTTCGATGTAGCCTTGCGGAGCCGAGGCGATGCGCGAGGTCGGTGTGTCTGCCACGGTGCGATAGCGCTTGAGATTGCCGTACCACGCCCAGAAGCTGGTCAAGCCGATCAACGCGAAGCTGATCTGCCAGCCGATGCGCGACTGCAGCTTTACCCCGAGCAGCAGGATGAGCAGGTTACCACCGCCCAGCACGAGATTGGCGTAGTCGAGCCGCCATTCGGACGCCCAGCGTGCGGGGAGCATCAGCGATCGAAGAGTTGTTTCAGATCGACGTCTTGCTTTTCTTCGGCCGCGAACCGCAGCAGCGGAAACCGGCGAAACGCGAACAGGCGCGCCACGACGGTGTCGGGAAACTGCTCAACGCGGACGTTGTTGACGTTGACCGAGTCGTTGTAGAACTCGCGGCGGTCGGCAATCGCGTTTTCCAGCCCCGTGATGCGCGCCTGCAGGTGCTGGAACGTCTCGTTGGTCTTCAACTCCGGATAGCCCTCGGCGACCGCGAACAGATTTCCGAGACCGGTCCGCAGCGCGCCTTCAGCCTGGCCCAGTGCGGGGATGTTCTGTGACGCGCGTGCAGTGGAAACCTGGCTGCGTGCCTGCATCACCCTTTCCAGGGTTTGTTGTTCGAACTGCATATATTGCTTGCAGGTTTCGACCAGTTTTGGCAATTCGTCGTGGCGCTGCTTGAGCAGGATGTCGATATTAGACCAGGCTTTGCCGACGCTGTGCTTCAGCGTCACCAGTTGATTGAAGATGAACACGCCATAGACGGCGGGGAAGGCGAGTACGATAAAGAAGACCAGGAGGCCAGGCATGAGTGTGTTCCACGTAACGAAGTCGCAGAAATAGCGGATTGCCGGCGACTTAACTTGAGCGTGGCATCGTCAGGTGCGAGCGCTGAGGATAGCTGCGATTTCGGTATCCCAGAGCCCGACTGGATTGGTTTTCATGCTGCTGCCGCGGCTGCTGGCCACGATGCGAGGAATATCGGCCTGCGTTACGCCGTAATGCGCCAGGGTCGGAAGCTGGAGTTCGCGCGTCCACGTCTCGAGTGTGGCGATCAGAGTGGCACGTGCCGCAGCCTGGCTCAGCTGGCCCTGTCGGCTCAGCAACCGACCCACTTGCGCGTACTTTTCCAGAGCCGGGTGATGTGCGGCGCGTGCCTGCAGCGCTTCGATGTTTATGCGCGTGGCCGCAGCCACCAGAGTGCCGCACGCGACGCCATGCGGGATCGGGAAGAACGCACCCAGTGGTGCGGCCAGTCCATGCACCGAGCCGAGCCCGACCTGCGCCAGCGTGATGCCCGAGACCAGCGCCGCATAGGCCATACGCTTGCGTGCCGCCGCGTCGCCGGCATCGGCGTACAGGGCCAGCAGGCCGTCGCGTGCCGCCTTCATGCCGCCCCAGGCGAGCGAATCGGTAAGCGGCATGGCCCGGCTTGATACATAGGATTCCAGCAACTGGGTGAGAGCATCCATGCCGTTTGCTGCAATCACAGCCGGGGGGCAGGTGGCGAGCAGGTCGGGGTCGACTAGCGCATATTCAGCCACCAGTTTTTCGTCGCGGAAGGACTTCTTGAAGCCATCGGCACCTTGCACGCTCAATACGGCGTTCTTGGTCGCCTCCGAGCCGGTTCCGGCGGTGGTGGGGACGGCGATGAACGGCGTGGCGGGCCCCGTGTAAGGACGTTCGGGTCCCACGCCCTCCAGATGGTCCATCACCGAATTGCCGGGCCTGAGCAGGCCCGCAATCGCCTTGGCGGCGTCGAGCGCGCTGCCACCCCCGACCCCGATCACCACGTCAATGGCCTCCGGGCGTAGAGCGCGCACCGCATCGTCCACCATCTGCGGCGATGGCTCGCCCGGTATGCTAAGGTGCAGCGACCTTATCCCCTGAGCCTTGAGTCCACCCGTTACGGCTGGCCAGAAGGGCGAGCCTTTCAGCGATCCCGCCCCCGTCACGAGCAAGGCATGCTTACCGTATGTCCGCGCGATCGCCGGCAATTTGGCGAGCGCACCCGGGCCGAACTCGATGCGCGGCAGGCGCGAAAGGGAAAAATCAGAAATGTGCACAGGTGGTTCCCAGTCGACAGTGGCGCTCAATGGTAGCGGCTTTACAGACGTGTTGCCTGCACAGTAAGTGTGCACGGTTTCCGGTAGACGGCCATTCCCGCCGTCGTGGACGGGGCGGTCAGTGTTTCTCAGTCGATTGAAAACATTGAACATGTTGGCTTCGTGGCACGCTAACTCTCTGTAAACGGCGGGTAGTGGTTGACGGGCCCCTGTCCGCTTTGCTATAGTTCCGCTTCTCGATTGACGCGGTTTCATTTGCGACAGGCGCGGGGTGGAGCAGTCTGGCAGCTCGTCGGGCTCATAACCCGAAGGTCGTAGGTTCAAATCCTGCCCCCGCAACCATTTCGAAAATAAGTGTTGACGTTTTATGTGAACTACGTAGAATGCGCACCTCTCGAAACGGCAACGCGATGAAGCGAAGTTAGTTAAGAGATTGATCTTTAACAATTTACAGCCGATAGGTGTGGGTGTTGTTGCGGTAGTTGTTCTGGCTTTGGCTGGGATGACAACTAGCATAAATGCTCACACTTTAATGAAGTAATTCATTTGAGTTGAGCGACGAAGTATTAGTAGTAATTGCAGAGATTGAACTGAAGAGTTTG
>JBLMYH010000082.1:0-3333 GCA_050258175.1 Hyphomicrobiaceae bacterium | reverse complement strand
GAGATTGCGCTTGGGAGGGCGACCTTGGAGCGCCGAGACTCGGCGAACGGGACCTCAGCAGCGGTGACACCCCAGGAGTCCGCGCGGAAGATCCTGCCGCGGCCGTTCCGTCACTGAGCGCATCGTTACCTGCGGCGCCGCTATAGATCAAACGTCGGATTCGGGTCGCTTAGCGACCAAGGAGCGAAGGGCGCTTAGCGGCCACGAGCGGTCCTGCGCTTGCTGGAGCAGCAGCGGCCTTCAAGGCCGCGACGGGACCCTTTCTCTGGATTGATCAGAGGTCAACCCGCTAGATGCTCTTTGCCTGGTTCGAGAACCGAGCGCTCTCCGGTTGAGACCAGCTGCAGTCATTGTTCTGAAGGGATTCCGGAACGGGTTGTGATGCCCTCCAGCCCGGCTTCGCCGCCGGCACCCCCATAGCGCGGATCAGAACGTTTCAGACCCTGAATCAGCCGACTAAAGGACTGAAGGTGCCCTCGGCGCGCACAGTGCGTCCATCGACGGTGCAGCACCGAATGACGACCCACCACCGAAGGAGCCGACCATGAATCGAAAGTACGAGGCCATCTCAGGCCGCGCGCGCGCCGCTTTCGCCATCGCCGCCATCCTGGCCTCACTGCTGATCGGGAGCGGCATCGACGGCCTGGCAGACCACTACCAGGGCGCCGTCCAACTGGCGTCGCGGGCGCCCGTGGTCGTGGCGCATCGCTGAACCGGTGGCACGTCGATCCCGTTGACTGCCTTCGCGTTTGCGGGCAGCGTTGACTCCCAAACCCCGGCACCAGTGATTCCGTGAGCCGATCCGCACCGCCGACCGTTCCGCACCGCGTCGACCCGCCTGGCCGCGCTGGTATGCGCTGCGCGGCCCTGGTGGTGATGGTGCTGTGCGGTGTGGCCGGGATAGCCAAAGCGCAGGAGTACGTCGCCTTCGACTACCGTTGCGATGCGGCTGCCGCCGCCGCCGCGACGCCGGATGCCCTGCCGGATGACGGCTGGCAGCGCGCCGACGACGGTGTCCTGCGGGGTGCCGCCGGCAGCCCCTGCTGGCTGCGGGTCGATGTCGCCCGCTTCGCGCCGCGCACCCTGAGCGTTGGCCCGTATTACCAGCAGAACATGGAAGCGCGAGTGTTTTCTCGCGACGGGCGACTGCTTGCCTCCGCGGGCCGCGACGGCTCGCGCGAACAGGTCGTCCTCGGCAGGGACGACCGGACTGCGAGCAGGATGCTCTTCCCGGGCGTGCGCGCCGAGGATGGCCCACTGCTCATGCGCCTGCAACTGAGCCGCGGCGTGACTGTGACATCCGTAGACCTGGCTCAATCGGTGCAGAGCGCACAGAACCGCAACTTCGTCGATGTCGGTTTCGGCGTCGTCTTCGTCCTCGTGGCGCTGCTTGCAACTGCACTTGGCGCGCTGGGCCGGGATCGCGGCCAGTTCGTCTTTGCCGCGCTGTTCGCCTGGCTCGCCATCGGGGCATGGCGGAACATCAGCCCCTGGTTGCCCACGAGCATGGCGAGCGGCGTGTGGCCGCCCAACGTGTGGGACAGCGTCTGGTCCATGCTGCTGCTGGTGGCCGGGGCGCAGCTGCTCCGGCTCGGCGAGCGCGCACCAAGCTTGAATCGCTGGATGCTCGCCACGGGCGCCCTGTTCATTCTGTTCATCCCGCTGCAGCAGATCGACACCTCCGGCATCGTCACAAGCAGGATCGTCTGGCCCGTCATCACGATCCTTTTCTCGGTCGTCGCCCTCGCAGCTTCGGCGCACGTCTGGCGGCTCGGCCATCGCGTCGGCGCCGTGGGCCTTGTGCTCTTCGCGGTGGACGCCGTGCTGCACGTGCCGCCCCACACGGCGGTGCTGATCGACTACTTCGTGCCGATCGGCTCCGGCGTTTTGAGGCCTCCAGTGTGGGCAGTTCGACTGAGCGAGGCTGCGCCTGCGTTCTTCTTCGCCGGAGCCATCGTCCACCGCGCCTTCGACGAGCATCGCAGCGTCCAGCGCGAGCGCGAGGCGCGTGCCGCCGCCGAGGCCGCAAGTCAGGCCAAGAGCGCCTTTCTCGCGACGATGAGCCACGAGATCCGCACGCCAATGAACGGCGTGATCGGCATGACCGGGCTGCTGCTCGATACACCGCTGTCGGCGGAGCAGCGCGAGCATGCACAGACCATTCGCGACTCGGCCGAGTCACTGCTGGCCATCATCAACGACAACCTCGACTTCTCGAAGATCGAGGCCGGCAAGATGACGCTGGAGCGGGCGCCGCTCGACCTGCGCGGCTGCGTCGAGTCGGCGATGGACCTGGTGCGCTACCGCGCCACCGAGAAGGGCCTGGCCCTGACCCTGTCCGTCGGCGACGGCGTGCCTGCCGGCATCGTCGGCGACGCGACGCGCCTGCGGCAGATCCTGCTCAACCTGCTGGCCAACGCGGTGAAGTTCACGGAACGGGGACAAGTGGCGGTGAGCGTCGAGCGCGCCGGTGCGAACCGGCTGCGCATCGCGGTGCGCGACAGCGGCATCGGGCTGACGTTCGAAGCGCGGGAGCGGCTGTTCCAGCCCTTCGAGCAGGCCGATGCGAGCACGACCCGGCGCTACGGCGGCACGGGCCTCGGGCTGTCGATCAGTCGCAAGCTCGCCGAGCTGATGGGCGGCACGCTCGAAGCCGGAAGCGACGGCCCGGGCCGGGGAGCAACCTTCGCGCTGGAGATCGAAGCTACGGCGGCCGAGTTGCCTGCCGCAACCGCAAAGGCCTCCGCAGCGGCGCGTCCCGACCCGACGCCGGCTGAGCGCCATCCGCTTAGCATCCTGCTGGCCGAAGACAACCTCGTGAACCAGAAGCTTGCGCTGCGGCTGCTGTCGCAGATGGGCTATCGGGCCGACGTGGCTGCCAATGGCATCGAGGTCATCGAGAGCCTGGAGCGGCAGCGCTACGACGTGGTACTGATGGACGTGCAGATGCCCAAGATGGACGGGCTGGAGGCGACGCGCCGCATCGTGCAGCGCTGGCCCGACGGCACGCGGCCGCGCATCATCGCGATGACCGCCAACGCCATGGCCGGCGACCGCGAGGAATGCATCGCGGCCGGCATGGACGACTACCTGACCAAACCGATCCGGCCGGCCGAGTTGATGCGCAGCCTGCAGGCGCGCCCCACCCGAACTGACGCCTAGGAGGCGATGGACATGACCGTTGCCGCGATCGACCGCCAGGTCTTCGACACGTTGCATGCAAACGTCGGCGCCGACTTCGTGGTGGAGCTGATCGACACCTTCGCCGTCGAGGCGCCGCAACTGATGGCCGAACTGCGCTCCGCGCAGGCCAGCGGCGCGACGGAGCCGTTC
>JBLMYH010000081.1:0-7424 GCA_050258175.1 Hyphomicrobiaceae bacterium | reverse complement strand
GCCGACGCACGTCCTTGCGATGGACTCCCGAGATCAGGCTGATCCGGCTGTCCGTCGATCGCTTGCCGCCAAGCCGGAAATCACGATCGGCAACTTCGACGAACGCCTGCTTGAGAAGCTCAGCGACGAGAGGGTATGTCACGCCGCCGGCCAGCATAAGGCGCACGAGCGGATGCAGCACCCGCCGGATCGCTTGCACCAGTGCGGGCGTTGGGGAGGGAGCGTTCACGGGACGTTTGTGCGAAATCAAGGAAGCAGCAGATGCAGATCACCTTAGCACGAAGACCTGTTGACGTGGGAATATTTCCCGCATACCGTGTCGCTGCGTCGCACGAAAATGCGCTTCCCGATCCCTCTGGCTCGACCGGCAACAGAATGGGCGGCGTGCGACGGCGGTGGCAATGGTGCCGGCCGCTTAAGAGAAGAAGGCTCCCGATGAATCGCTCTACCTCGTTCCGCTTCGTCTCCCGCGCGCTTGCCGTCGCGGCGGTTGTCTCGCTGGCCGCTTGTGGTGGTGGAGGCGGCGGAGATGGTGGCGTCTCTTCGCTGGGCGGTCTGATTGGCGGCACGGGATTCAAGGGCCCGGTGGCGGGGGCGACCGTCACCGCGTATTCGCTGAATGGTGGAGTCGTGGGTGCGCAGATTGGCACCGCCAAGACGGACGCCAATGGAAACTTCAGCGTGTCGATCGGAAGCTACGCCGGGCCGCTGATGCTCCAGCTGAGTGCCGGTTCGTACACCGACGAAGCCAGCGGCTCCACCATGCCGATGGTGGCGGGCGACGTGATGACCGCCGTGCTGCCCACGGTCGGGGCCAATGCAACGATCAGCGGAGTCCGGATCACACCGCTGACGTCGATGGCGCAGACCATGGCGCAGCACCTGTCCGGAGGCATGACCGACGCGAACATAACTTCCGCAAACGCAGCGGTCGGCACCTACTTCCAGGTCGGCGACATCCTGCACATGCAGCCGATGAATCCGCTGGTCGGCGGCGCCGGCAGCGCGGCGTCGCAGGACGCGATCAATTACGGCATGGCGATGGCGGCGATGTCGCAGTACGCGAAGGGCCTGGGCATGGCGTCGTCGTCGGCGATGGTGACCGCGATGATGAGCGATGCGTCCGACGGCATCATGGACGGCATGATGGGCACCGGCCCCGTGATGATGGGCGGGATGGGCATGGGGATGGCGATGCCCGCCTCAACCGGAACAAGCGGGCTGGCTTCCGCGATGTCGACCTTCGTGGCCTCGGCACAGAACAAGTCGGGAGTGACGCTGACGATGATGCAATCGCTGATCAACCGGCTCAATTCGTCCAACGGCCGGCTGTTCGGCTCCGGTCCCCCGGCGGTCAATGGCATGATGCGCGGGACCGCCTTCGACGGGTCCGTGCGCCAGGCGACCGTAACGGCCTATGCGGTGAACAATGGCGGGATGGGCGCACAACTGTCCAGCGCGACAACTGACGCCAACGGGAACTTCAGCCTGTCGATCGGCAGCTACGCCGGACCGGTGATGCTCCAGGTGACCGGGGCAAGCTACGTGGACGAGGCCACCGCCACCACGATGACCATGGCGGCCGGCAACATGATGACGGCGGTGGTGCCCACGGTCGCGGCGGGCGCGACGACGGACGGCCTCTGGGTCACGCCGCTGACCTCGATGGCGCAAGCGCGTGCGCAGGCGATGAGCGGCGGCATGATGGACGCGAACGTCGCGGCGGCCAACACTTCGATCGGCACGTACTTCATGGTCAGCGACATCCTGCATGTACCGCCGATCAATACGCAGCTGATGGGCGCGGCCGCCTCCGCGACGCAGGACATGTTGAACTACGGCATGATGATCGCAGCGATGTCGCAGTACGCGAAGAACATCAACATGGCCGTGTCCTCGTCCTTCATCATGGCCATGATGAACGATGCCTCGGACGGCATGATGGATGGCAAGATGGGCAGCACCGCGATCTCGATGCCGATGGGCGGGATGATGGGCGGCTCAACCATGATGCAGGCCAGCGCAGGCACGAGCGGGCTGGCGAACGCGATGTCCAACTTCCTCGGTTCCAGCGCCAATCTGTGCGGCGCGACCATGACCGACATGGCGGCGCTGATGCAGAAGCTGATCTCTTCAGGCGGGCAGTTGCCCTGAATTGCCGAACTTGACCGGCCTGCAGCGGAAGTCACAGCGCGGTGCTTCCGCTTTTCCTGATGTGCCGATCGAAATTCACGCGTCCAGATCGCGCTTCTTCTGCTCGAACTCCTCGCGGTTGATTTCTCCGCGCGCGTAGCGCTTCTTCAGTACCTCGAGCGCCGATTCGTTCGCCGGCGGCGTGGAACCACTGCCAGTGACTCCCCAAAGCAGCAGGCCGACGATCACGATCAGGACGATCCACCACAGCCCCATTCCGATCCAGCTCCCGCCGAGTCCGTAGCCGTACATCATGGCTTCCTCCTTGGCGCGCCGCCCACCTCAGATAGCGGCGGCGCGCGAAAGGAAGCTCACGGCGTGCCCAAATCACAGTGCTCGGGCCGGCGACGGTCCGTTACCGCACTGCTGCGGGCGACCGCAGCTGCTCACGCTGCTGCGGAGTGAGGACGGCCTCGATCTGCTTGCGCTGCTCGATGGCGGAGTCGAACATCTGCTGGCGCAGCGCGGCCATCGCCTCATAGGTCTTGCGCGCAGCCTGCTCGTCGAACGTGCCGTCGGGCTTCGTGGCGGACTGGTTCCAGCGCACCGCGTGCATGGACTGCATCAGGGCCCAGCGCTGCTGCTGGAACTGCTCGCTGATCTTGTCGATCTGGGCACGCTGCGCGTCGGTGAGGCCGGTGATGCCGTAGCCATAGGCGCCCCAGCCGCCCATCATGCCCGCGCCGGGACCGAACCCCGCGCCGTGCGCCATGCCGGGTCCGCCGTAGCCCATCATGCCGAAGCCCCCCATGTGACCACCAAAGCCGGGGCCATAGCCCATGCCGAAGCCGGGACCGGCTGCGCCCGGGCTGGGGATTGTGGTATCAGCGCTGGCGATGGCGCCGGCCAGGCCGAGCGTGGCAACGGCCCCGAAGGCCAGCAGGAGTTTGGTCGTGCGGTTCATGATCAGTTCCTTTCGTGCAAGAGTCGTCGATATGGCCGGCAAGTCCAAGGAGAAGTTGCTGCTTTTGCTTGCGCGACGGGATGCATTGCACCAGCCGCGCGTAACGCCCGCGTTGGGGTTTTGTAGCGCCGCGTATCAGCCCGAGCTCCTGTTGCAGTAGCCTACAAAACGGTCCCGTGCGGGGCTGCCAAGGCCCGGACAATCGCCTTCATGGAAACGCTGCCCGACCACATCCTGGTCGTCGACGACGACGCCGAGATTCGCTCCCTGCTGAGCACGTACCTGGAGAAGAACGGGTATCGCGCCAGCGTGGCACGCGACGGCGAGGCCATGTGGAAGGTCCTGTCGCGGCATGCCGTGGACCTCATCGTGCTGGACCTGATGCTGCCGGGCGATGACGGCCTGACCCTGTGCCGCAAGCTGCGCGCCGAGTCGGATACACCCGTGATCATGCTCACCGCCAAGAGCGAGGAGACCGACCGCATCGTCGGTCTTGAGTTGGGCGCCGATGACTATCTCGCCAAGCCCTTCAGCCCGCGCGAGTTATTGGCGCGGATCAAGGTCGTGCTGCGCCGCTATCGCAGCCTGCCGCGGAACCTGCGTGTGGACGAGGCGCGCAGTATCGCGTTTGCCGGGTGGCGCCTGGACACGGTTGCGCGCCACCTGGTCTCCGCCGACGGCGTGCTGACGTCGCTAAGCGGTGCGGAGTACCAGTTGCTGCGGGTGTTCCTCAGCCATCCCAATCGGGTGCTCAGCCGCGACCAGCTGATGGTGCTCACCAAGGGCCACGAGGCCGATCCGCTGGATCGCAGCATCGACATCCAGGTCAGCCGCCTGCGCAACCGGCTGCGAGACGACGCCGGCGATCCGCAGATCATCAAGACCGTACGCGGCGAAGGCTACGTGCTGGCGGTCACGGTGCAGGCCGAGCGCTGATGACGATGCTGCCGCGCAGCCTGTTTGGCCGCCTGGTTCTGGTGATGCTCGCGGGGCTCGTTGCCGCACAGCTCGTCACGCTGACCGTGAACCTCAGCGAGCGCGACCAGCTGCTGTACCGCTCCGTGGGGTTGCACGCCGCGCAGCGCATCGCCGATGTCGCGAGCATGCTCGATTCCATGACCCCGGCGGAGCGCCAGAAGGTCGTCGCGGTCTTCGACGGCCCGCCGTTGGTCGTGCAACTGGATCAGCCGCCCTTGCCGGCCGCGTCCGCGGACGGCAGCACCGACTTGCAGCTGTCGATGTTCGCGACGATGTTGCGCCACGGGCTCGGGGACGACGTCGCCCTGACGGTGCGGCGCGCGGCCGCCAGCGCCTGGACTCCGTCACGTGTGCCACGTGGCGCCGGCTGGCGCGGGTCTCAGGGCGGCTCGATGATGATGCACCCGATGATGATGGGCGACGAGGCTTCGCCACTGCCCCCGGGAGGCACGAGCTTCATCGCGCAGGTCCGGTTGCACGACGGCACGCTGGCCACCTTCAATTCCTATCTCGCGCCGCAGGCCGCTTCCCTTCCAGTCCGCATCGCACTGACACTGCTGGCCGCCCTGCTGCTGGTCATCGTGCTGTCGTTGGTGGCGGTGCGCTGGGTGACGGTGCCGTTGCGCACTCTGGGCACGGCCGCTGAGGAGCTGGGGCACGACCTGAATCGCGCACCGCTCCCCGAGAACGGCCCGACCGAGGTGCTGCAAGCGACCAGGGCCTTCAATGCAATGCAGCAGCGCCTTGCCCGCCTGATCGCCGAGCGCGCCCGCACCTTCGCGGCGATGTCGCACGACCTGAAGACGCCGATCACGCGCCTGCGTCTGCGCACCGAGCTGCTCGATGACGAGGATCTTCGCGCACGTTTTGGCCGCGATCTCGACGAGATGCAGGCCATGGTGCAGGAGACGCTGGAGTTCCTCCGGGACGAGTCGAAGCAGGAAGCAGCGCAGCCGATCGACGTCAACGACCTGCTGGAAAGCGTGCAAAACGACTATCAGGATTCGGGCGAGCACGTTTCGATCGTGGGCCGCGCCACGGCACCCTACGTCGGCCGGCCGCTCGCGCTGCGCCGCTGCGTTACCAACCTGCTGGGCAACGCGATCCGGTACGGGAAACGGGCCGTGGTCGTCGTCGAGGACCAGTCCGCCGTTCTGACACTGCGTTTCCAGGACGAGGGTCCCGGCATGCCCGAGGAGCAGCTCGCGCGTGCCTTCGAGCCGTTCTTCCGGGGCGAGGAGTCGCGCAGCCGCGATACCGGCGGCACCGGGCTGGGACTCGGCATCGCGCGCAACATCGCCCGGGCGCACGGCGGGGACATCGTCCTTCGCAATCGTGCCGGTGGCGGACTTGAGGCGATCCTTACGCTTGCACGCGCCCTCCACGTACAGGCCGCCAATCGTGCGGCTGCCGCCTGACGGCACATCAATGCCGATGCGTCCCGGCGCGGACTTGATCTGACGGACACCCCAAATCGGCTGTCGCCGGAGGCGAAGCTCGCCTCCTCAGGCGATGAAGTGTCCGCAAGGGATCGACCTCAGACCGTCAATGATCGGGCCGCGATCGGCCATGTCCGGTTATTCACGCGCTGATGACGCGTCATTCGGAATTGCCGCTGGCGAAGTGGAGCTGACGTCGCTCGCTGCCCAGGGCGAAACGAGGCGATCTCGCTCCAATCCTGACAGGCAAGGATCTTGATGCTCAAAATCACGCGGCGCAGCGCGAGCGGGCAGCTTCGCCTTGAGTCGAACAGGTGCTCCCGACCCACCACAGACAGCCGCTGCACGACTTCCGGTCGGCCCAGAACGCGTCGCAGATTTCGGCGCCTTCGCACCGATCGTGCGACCTACTCCTCAAAGCGACTCGCGGCGTCACGATCACGGTCATATCGTCGCGTGAGCGGAAACGGCGGCAACCAGGACTCGCGGCGGATGATCCAGAGTTCATAGGTCGGCCTCAGCTGGTCAGGCGCATCCAGGGAACCCAGGTTCACTTCGACTTCGTCGGCGCTGCGTCCGAAGACGGACGAGCCGCAGCGGGGACAGAAGAACCGCCCCGCGTAGTCACGTGTTTCGCCATCGATCGTCACCGCATCCTGAGGGAAGACCGCGGACGCGTGAAAAAGCGCGCCATGATGTTTGCGGCAGTCCAGGCAGTGACAAACGCCGACCCGGTATGGGAGTCCCGACGCCACGATGCGCACGTTGCCGCACAGGCAACCGCCAGTGTATCGATCCATGCTGCGGCTCCTCCAAGCAAGCGGGGGAAGTGTTTACAACGAACAGCACCGTCAGTGCAAATGCCGCTGCGGGCGGGGGCGCGTCGTTCTTGTGTGGCAAGCAATAGTGATCATCGCTGTAAGTGCATCCAGAACGTCGGCAGCACGCCATCGGCAGTCGTCAGCGTGAATCGCGCCGAACCCGCGCGCCTGGCGCTTCACATCGGCGGTATCGCTTTCGAGGATCACCGCGTCGCGGGCAGGGACTGGCCCGCTTTCCGCGACAGGACCCCGTTCCTCGCATATCGCGGAAACCTTCGACTTGCCAAAAGACGTCAAGAAGAAGGCACACGCGGAGCTTGCGGCAAGTCATATCACGCGCTATCTGCAGCAGTTCGAGACGAGGCTGATATCAGGCGGCGGAGAGCAAGTTGCGGACCGGCGCTTCACGGTGGCGGATCTGAAAGTCTTCATGCTGATTCGCTGGCTGCGATCCGGTGTACTGGACCACATTCCCAAAGATCTCGTCGACCGCGTTGCGCCGCAGCTGGTGAAGCACTACGAGCGCGCAGCAAACCATCCGAAGGTCACGGCTTGCTACCAGCGCCCCTAGGCAACTTGGCCGGATTGTGGCGCCGCGCGACTGGGTCTCACAATTTCGATTGCCGACCGCGTCTGATCCGTTGAGCTACTGCCCGGCCGCCTCGGTCTCGCTCGATAGTTGGCCCGAGCACTACGCGACGAAACGCCTCGCAGCCTTGAGCGGCGGCCGCCAGATGGAATGGCAGGCATTCACGGCCTGACCTCCATTTAGCGTCCGTGTGCTGTTCTTTTTACAGGGTTCATTGCGAAGTCGCCGTTTGCGCGCCTCACAGAAGCGATCCTGGCAAGCTTGAAGAGCTTTCGGTGATCCGTGACCGGATCGGTTATCGCCTCGACATAGCCCCCCACGATGCCGACGGGAATGACAATGCCCAACGCATCCGGCGTCGAGCCATCGTCGAAGGTGATTGTGACGGCATCATTCACGGCGGCCGCCGCGCGAAGCAGAGTTGCAACTGACATTTCGGGTACCGCCTGACGGTTGATGCGGACGGCTGGAAAGGTAGTCAGTACGGCCGGTTGCGAACT
>JBLMYH010000080.1:0-8339 GCA_050258175.1 Hyphomicrobiaceae bacterium | reverse complement strand
GGGTGGCGGCACTGACGCTGATGTTCGGCTTCTGGCGCGCCACCTTTTCCGCGGTGCTGATCCTGCTCGCGAACGCGGCGTTCGGGCACGGCAGCTGGGGCGCCCTGGGGACGGACGCGCTGCTGATGGCGGCTTTGCCCGCCGCGGTCAGCTGGAACACCTTCCGCTTGATCGAGCGCTACCTGCCGGATCACTTCTTCATCTACGTGCTGGGCAACGGTTTCTTCGGCGCCGCACTTTCGGTGGCGGCGATCGGTGTGGTCACCACCGCGCTGATGGTGGTCGCCGGCGCCTATTCGCTCGATTACCTGCTTGGTCAATATACGCCCTATGCCCTGCTGATCAGTTGGGGCGAAGCGTTTGCCACCGGCATGGCGGTGACGATGATGGCGGTCTATCGGCCGGCCTGGCTGGAAACCTTTGATGACGCCAAATACATCCAGAACAAGTAGCGCCACGGACGGCGGCGTTCCCGTCCAGCCCGGCCGCATCCACTACCCCGACCTGCCCGTTTCCTCCCGCCGCGACGACATTCTCGCCGCGCTGAAGCAACATCGGGTTTTGATCCTGTGCGGCGAGACCGGCTCCGGCAAGACCACGCAAATCCCCAAGATGTGCCTGGAAGCCGGCGTGCGTGCGGGCAAGCTGATCGGCTGCACCCAGCCGCGCCGCATCGCCGCGCGCTCGGTGGCCGCACGCATCGCGCAGGAACTCGGCGGCGAACTGGGCGGGCTGGTCGGCTACAAGGTACGTTTCACCGACAAGGTGCGCCACGACACTGCGATCAAGGTGATGACCGACGGCATCCTGCTGGCCGAAAGCCAGGGCGATCCGCTGCTGTCGCGCTACGACACCATCATCATCGACGAGGCGCACGAACGCAGCCTCAACATCGACTTTCTGCTCGGTTACCTGAAGACGCTGGTGGAGAGGCGCGCTGACCTGCGCGTGGTCATCACCTCGGCCACCATCGACGCCGAGCGCTTCTCCAGGCACTTCAACGACGCGCCGGTGATCGAAGTGTCGGGGCGCACCTACCCGGTGGAAATCCGCTGGCGGCCGATCGAGCGTGAAGAGCCTGCCAGCCCGGCCAAAGGCGAGCGCGAGAAGAGGGACAAGGACGCGCCCGACCAGATCGCCGCTATTCTCGACGCCACCGACGAACTGGCGCGGCTCGGTCCCGGCGACGTCCTGGTGTTCCTGCCGGGCGAACGCGAGATCCGCGACACCGCCGAAGCGCTGAGGAAGCACCACCCGCCCGGCACCGAAATCCTGCCGTTGTTCTCCCGATTGTCGGTGGCCGAGCAGGATGCGATCTTCAAGCCGACCAGTGCCTTGCGGCGCATCGTGCTGGCGACCAACGTCGCCGAGACTTCGCTCACCGTGCCGGGCATCCGCTACGTGATCGACCCCGGCACCGCGCGGGTGAAGCGTTATTCGGCGCGCAACAAGGTCGAGCAGCTCTTGATCGAGAAGGTTTCGCAGGCATCGGCCAACCAGCGCGCCGGCCGCTGCGGACGGGTGGCGGACGGCGTCTGCATCCGCCTGTACGACGAGGCTGATTTCGCCAGCCGGCCGCGCTTCACCGATCCCGAACTGCTGCGTTCGTCGCTGGCCGGCGTCATCCTGCGCATGAAGTCGCTTGGCCTCGGCGACGTGGTGGGCTTTCCTTTCATCGACCCGCCAAGTTCAAGGCTCGTCACCGACGGCTACCAGCTGCTGGCCGAACTGCATGCGCTCGACGAGCAGGGGGCTTTGACCAAGATCGGCAGCGCGCTCGCCAGACTGCCGCTCGATCCGCGCATCGCCAGAATGCTGCTGGCTGCCGAACAGCAGCGCTGCGTCAACGAAATCCTGATCATCGCGAGCGCCTTGTCGGTGCAAGATCCGCGCGACCGCCCGATGGAGCGTGCGCAGGTGGCCGACGAGAAGCACAAGCTATTCGCCGACGAGCGTTCCGACTTCATGGGCTGGCTCAAGCTGTGGCGCTGGTACGAGGAGCAGGTGCAGCACAAGAAGACCAACCGCCAGCTGCAATCGCTGCTGCAGGACCATTTCCTGTCGCCGCGGCGGATGCGCGAATGGCGCGACATCCACGGCCAGCTGCATGCGCAGGTGAGGGAGTTGGGGTTGAAGGAGAACGACCGGGATGCGGGCTACGACGCGATTCATCAGGCGCTGCTGACCGGCCTGCTCGGTAACATCGGCTTCAAGTCGGACGACGCCAAGGGGCGGCCCAAGCCCGGCGAAGGCAACTATCAGGGCGCACGCGGCATCAAGCTGTCGATCCACCCGGGATCGGCGCTGGCGAAGAAGGGCCCGAAGTGGATCATGGCGGCCGAGCTGACCGACACGGGCAGGCTGCTCGCGCGCACGGTCGCCGAGGTGCGCCCCGAATGGATCGAGGCAGCGGGCCGCCATCTGCTGACGCGCATGTACATCGAGCCGCACTGGGAGAAGGAAGGCGCCCGCGTGGTGGCGTTCGAGCGCGTGAGCCTGTACGGCATCACCCTGGTGCCGCGCCGCAAGATCCACTACGGCCCGATCGACCCCGTGCTGGCGCGCGAACTGTTCATCCGCGGCGCACTGGTGGCGGGCGAATACGACACGCGCGCGCCGTGGTTCGTGCACAACCGTGCGCTGGTCAAGGAAATCGAGGACCTCGAGCACAAGGCGCGCAAATCGGGGGTGTGGCTCGACGAGGAACGCATCTTCCGCGTGTTCGATGCGCGCATCCCGCAGGGCCTGCACAACGGCGCCGCGTTCGAGAGCTGGCGAACCGAAGCCGAAGCCGCCGACCCGGAGGTCCTGTTCCTGCAACGGGAGGACATCCTCGGCGAAGGGCTCGGCGCCGACCACGCGCTGTTTCCCGAGACGATGGCGGTCGACGGCGTGGCGTGCAAGCTCAAGTACCGCTTCGAGCCCGGCCACGCGCTGGACGGCGTGACGCTCAAGCTGCCGCTATACCTGCTCAACCGGATTGAGGCGGCACAGGTCGACTGGCTGGTGCCCGGCCTCATCCGCGAAAAACTCACCGCGCTGCTGAAATTTCTTCCCAAGGACAAGCGGCGTCCGCTGATTCCGTTGCCCGATGCGGTGACGGCGTTCCTGTCGGCGGCGAAGCCGGGCGAAGCGACGCTGACCGACGCGCTGGCGCGCTTCATCCGCAACAAGACCGGTGTCGACATCCATCCCGACGAGTGGAAAGGCGAACTGCCGGCGCACCTGAAAATGAACGTGAGCGTGATCGACGACAGCGGGCAGGAACTCGCCAGCGGCCGCGATCTCGCTACGCTGCGCCAGCAGCTGGGTGGCGCGGCACGCATCACCTACGGCGGCGGTGCCGAGGACAGCGGGTTCGAGCGCATCGGCCTGGTCGAATGGAATTTCGGCGACCTGCCCGCGCAGGTGAAGTTCAAGCGCGGCGGGCGCGAACTGCTCGGCTATCCGGCGCTTGTCGACAACGGCGAGAGCGTCGACCTGCGGCTGCTCGATGCCGCCGACGTGGCGGAAAGTGAGACGCGGCGGGGCGTGGTGCGGCTGCTGCGCATCGCGCTGGCGGCGCAGTTCAAGCAACTTGACAAGGATCTCGCGCGCGAAACCGCATTGGCGCTGAAATTCCGTGGCTTTGGCGGCCCCGAGCAGCTGCGCGCAGCCCTTATCGATGCGATCGCCAGCCGAGCCTTGCTGGGAGATGACGAAACCCCGCGCGATGCCAGGGCCTTCGGCAAACAGAAGGAACGCGCCAAGCCGAAAATTTCAGTGGTGAAGCAGGCGCTGTTGCGCGACGTGGCGGAGATCCTCGATCTGCATGCGCAGGTGGCGGCGCGACTCAACGCCAAGCCGCAGTTCAACGCCGTGATGCGCGATGAGCACGCACACGTGGCCGCGCTGCTGCCGGCCGACTTCATCACGGCCACGCCGTGGGCGCACCTGAAAGATCTGCCGCGTTACCTGCGCGGCGTCCTCAAACGGCTGGAAAAGCTGCCCGCCGCCGAGCAGCGTGATGCACGCGGCATGGCCGGCGTGCTGACGCTGCAGAACAAATATCTGGCGCGGCGCGCGCAGGTGCACGGTGACCCTCCCGCAGCACTGGATGATTTCCGCTGGCAGCTGGAGGAACTTCGCATCTCGCTGTTCGCGCAGGAGCTGAAAACCCCGTATCCGGTATCTGTGAAGCGGCTCGACAAGCTGTGGGACGAAATTGCCAGGCAGCCCTTGGATTGAGTACGTTTAGAATATGGACGAACGCGTGTTCAATCTGCCGAACGTCGTTACGCTGCTGCGCCTGGCTGCCGTTCCCGGGGTGGCATGGCTGATCGTGCAGCAGCGCTGGGATGCGGCATGCTGGCTGTTTCTCGCTGCCGCGGTGTCGGACGGCATCGACGGCATGCTGGCGCGCTGGCTCAATCAGATGACTCAACTGGGGGCGGCGCTCGATACCGTTGCCGACAAGGCGTTGGGCGTGGTGACGCTGGTGATGCTGACCGAGGGGGAGGCGATTCCGCTGTGGGTGACGCTGGCGATTCTGTTGCGCGACAGCGTCATCGTGCTGGGCGCGCTGAGCTATCGGGGGCTGGCAGGCCACCTGGAGATCCGCCCGACCTGGCTGGGCAAGACGCACATGTTCGCGGAATTGTCGCTGCTGGCGCTGGTGCTGGGCGGACTCGCCGGGGTGCTGGCGCTGGATGACTGGCTGCAGCCCCTGTTCGTCACTGTCTTCATCATCGCCGTGGCCTCCGGCGTGCAGTATGTGTGGATCTGGAGTGCCAAGGCGCGTCGCGAGCGCGAGGCGATCGCCTCAGGCCGGGCTGATCCGCCTCACTGAAACGGCAAGCAGGTCTGACGTTGCGACTCGTAGCCGGATTTGACCCGGTACATGGCTGCGTCAGCTGCCCCGATCAGCGCTTCTTCGTCGCTGCCGTCGTCGGGATAGAGTGCCAGACCGATGCTGGCATCAATCTCCAAATGCAGGTCGCCAAAGCGGGTGGTGCGCGGCAGGCTCTGCTCGACCTTGTGTGCCGCGGCAATGCAATCCTCGCGCCCCTGCACGCCTTCGAGCAACACCACGAACTCGTCCCCGCCCAGACGCGCCACCGAATCTGATTCGCGCACGCAATCCAGCAGCCTTTGCGCCACCTCCATTAGCACCGCATCGCCGATGTGATGGCCGTGCTGATCGTTGATGTCCTTGAAACGGTCCATGTCCACGTACAGGATGCCCACCTTGCCGCCATAGCGTGAGGCATGGTGGATTGCGTGTTGCAGCCGGTCGTAGAAAAGCCGCCGGTTGGCCAGTCCGGTCAGCGGATCATGCGTGGCTGCTTCGCGCAATGCCGCGCGCGACTGTTCCAGTTTCGTCATCTGGTCATGCAGTTGCCGTGACTTCAGCCTGATCCGGCATATCGTGTGCCAAGCGATCAGCAACGCCAGCGCGATCGCCGCAATGCCGAATATCAGGGTGAGAAATATCGCGTTCTGGTAGATCTGTTTTGCCTGCTGCTGGGCTGCCAGATTCGCCCGCTGATAGGCGTTGCGCATGTCGGCCAGCTGCAGATTGAAAGCTTCCTGGATGGGGATCGCTTCGCGTGCAAGCACGTGACGTGCCTCTGCAGTGCGGCTCGCATAGAGCAGGTCGATCACGCGCTCCTGCACCGACTGGATATGTCTGACCAGTTCGGTCTGGACAGCGAAGCTGCGTTGTTCGGTGGAGGTGAGTCCGAGTTCACGCAACGCATTGCGCCCCCGCCCGACAAGGAAGCCCGCACGGTTGAATTCCAGGAAATGGACATCGCGCTCGAATGGGTCCTCCGACAACACCATGCGGAACAAGCTGTCGGTGCGGATGTGTGCTGCGACCTGGGTTTGCGTGATGAGGTCGATCTTGCGATTGTGAAGTGCAACCACGACGTTCAGCTGCTGGCCCAGCGCTTCGAGTTGCAGCAGGCTATTCAACAGCAGGCCGCAGATCAGCGCGATCAGTGCGGCGAAGGCAGTTACGATGAGGAGGGAAAATCCTCGAGGCATAGACCTTGGATTCGTGGAGGGCTAATGCCTGTTACGGCCATCTGGCGGCAGAATTTGAGTGGCCGCGGAGCGCTGCAGCCTCTTTAGGGCGTCGCTTACTTCTGCGGCGTGTCGCGCAGGATCCACATGATCGAACCGTGCTGCAATGCGTCCGTCCGGCGCGATGATGAAAGTGTGGCGGCGGGCAAAACGCACAAATCCGAAATTCAGCAGGCTGTCGTAAGCTGCGGCGGTGCGTCCGTCCGGGTCGGACAGCAGTGGAAACGGCAGCCCGTATTTGCGGGAAAACTCGGCATGCGACTGGGTGCTGTCGACGCTGACACCGACCACGGCCGCATCGAGTTTGCCCAGGGTGCCGATGTCGTCGCGGAAACGGCATGCCTCCCGCGTGCATATCGGCGTGTCGTCGCGGGGGTAGAAATACAGCACCAGCCAGCGCCCAGCGTAATCGCCCAGACGGTGGATCTGGCCATTTTGATCCGGCAAGGCGAAGTCAGGTGCGGTGCTACCTTCCGTGCGCTGGATGCCGGGTCTCAGCATCCAGAAAACGGCGCTTGCGGCCAGCAGAAGCAGCGCCACCCCCCCTATTATCATTTTGAGCATAGATTCTCCTGCGTCGCATGATAGACCGCTTGCGCCGCCGCAGGTGCATTCGCGATAGCTCGTTAATCTACACGCCATTCGGTAGAATGCGCGCCATGCCCCGGTAGCTCAGTGGATAGAGCAACCCCCTCCTAAGGGGTAGGTCGGACGTTCGACTCGTCTCCGGGGCGCCAATAGAATCAATGGGCTAGACGCGATTTGGCCTCGGCCAAAGCCTAAGAAAACGCAGCTTCGTCACAACTTCAGCACAGTGGGGTATGGCGATGGCAACCATTGCCAGAACGCCATCTGGCACTTGGAAGGCGCCGTTAGAAAGATTGGCATTCAGGAACAAGCCAAAACGTTCGAGACCAAACTCGGCGCCGGGGTGTGGTCTCGGTCTGCAGGGGCTGCGCAGGACCCCGGCGAGTCTTCCTTCGAACGTCCTCAAAGGTGCGTCACCGGCTCTATCTCCCCTTGCTCCAAGGTGGCGGCAACAGTTCTTCCAACTTGGCAGAACTCCGAGAACAGGAAAACCTTGGCGACAGGAGATGCCGCCCGCAGTCCCCAGCGGCGCGCAACGATCAGACACGATCAGCGGACACCCCAGCACGCTCGGCTGAGCCGGTCAGACGGCTCCGAAACTGCCTGGAGCCAGCCGTGAGATCATGCCGCTCAGATTCGCGGGCATGGCGGATTGCCGCAACCGGCGAGGTGACCTGGCGACTGATATCTGCGCCCGATTATCTGCCGCAGACGTCGATGGGGGACGCTAACTAGCAGTGGTTTGTGCGTCCCCGGGCTCGCATATTTGATTCCTTTCCTATATTGAACTTCAGAGGCCGACGCCTTTGGCGATGGGACCGCATATCAGAATATAAGGGAGGAATTATGGAACTTAGCTCCGAACTCATCGAAATCGATCCTGAAAAGGAAAGCAACGTTTTGACAAGACACTTTGCCAAGGTGTTTGTGGCATGCGTGTTTGTTCTGCTTGTCGGCATGATCGCGTTCGTTCTGGCTGCCGGTTTTCACCTATAGCGCAAGCAGCCCGAGTAAAGACTGCCGAAACGCGCTTCACGAAAAGTGACACCTGAGTCGTCAGTCGAGGGGGGGCAACGTTTCTTCCCGTCGCGGCTCGATCGCATGGGGGCGGCGAAAAGCGCCAACGGCAGGCGGCGTGGATAAGGAATTGGCGACCGCGAGAGCAAACCACAAGAGTGCGACTGCACATCTTATGTTGCGGGCTTCAGTTCAATTCGATTTGTGTCGCAACCCGGGAAGGGTCGGACTTTGATCACCTTACGTGATGTAAGGTGGCGTCCCCACGGGGATTCGAACCCCGGTTACCGCCGTGAAAGGGCGATGTCCTAGGCCTCTAGACGATGGGGACCCGGACGACGGTGTGAACCGCCAACTTTTTACTACTCAGGCTCGCGCCTGTCCTGCTTGTTATCCAACTGGGTCATGGTGACGCCGACAAACAGCCCGACGAATCCCAATGGTATCAGCGAGAGCCAGAACGAAGCATTCTCACTGCCATGCAACATTTCCCAAAAACCAACAGCCAGTCCGACGACGCTCATGATCAATCCCAGCAGCGTGGTGGTGACGCCAAGCTTGTGCATCGTACATCCTGTTAGTTGGTGGAGGTAAGCGGGATCGAACCGCTGACCTCTTGCATGCCATGCAAGCGCTCTCCCAGCTGAGCTATACCCCCAACGAAGCCG
>JBLMYH010000079.1:0-3205 GCA_050258175.1 Hyphomicrobiaceae bacterium | reverse complement strand
TGAAGCGCGCCTGAGCTCAACTCGCAGTGACCATGGAATCTGACTGGTACGCCCGTCCCGCTGTCTGGAGCTACGGAATCGCGGCGATCGCATTTGCGGGCTTCGCGATTCAGCTCGTCGTCAGCTGGCGCGGCGCGCGGCGGGCCGCATGGCTGGTGGCATCAATCGCCCTCGGCGCGCTTTGGGCTGCGCTTTCGGCTGGCTACGCAGCTGCGCCGGATGGGTATCTGCTGAATGCCGCCAGCATCATCGACACCGCGCGTCTGGCGGCGGCATTGCTCTTTCTATCGCTGCTGGACAGACCGGCGGGAGCGGTCGAAGGGACGACTGCCCGCGTCCTGCTGCCCGACTGGCGTTTGGCGCTGGTAGTCGCGGCCTTCGTTGCCATGTCGCTCTATGCGCCAACGCCAGGACCCGGGCTGCCAGCACGCAGCGGTGCAGCGTCGCTGCCTGCATTCGGGATCGCACTGGGCGGCGCGATCCTCGGGCTCGTGCTAACGGAGAGGGTATACCGACGTACGCCGCATCACGCGCGGTGGGGCATCAAACCGCTATGCCTGGCGTTCGCCGGAATGTTCGGATTCGACCTGCTGCTGTACTCCGATGCGACGCTGTTCCGCGCGCTTGATGGGGATCTCTGGGCTGCCCGCGGTGCCGCGCACGCGCTCGTGATTCCGCTGTTCGGCATGGCGGCGGCCCGCAACAGGGAGTGGAAGCTCGAGGTGAGCGTTTCCCGAGGGGTGCTTGCCGGTTCGACGGCGTTGTTCGTGGCGGGCCTGTACCTGCTGCTCGTGTCCGGCATCGGATATTACGTTCGTTACTTTGGCGGCACGTGGGGCAAAGCCCTGCAGGCAGTTCTAATCTTCGCCGCTCTGCTTGTGCTTGCGCTGATCGCGCTTTCGGGCACCTTTCGCTCGAAGCTGCGCGTATTCATCGCCAAGAATTTCTTTGCCTACCGCTATGACTACCGGGAGGAATGGCTGAACTTCACACGCGCCTTCGCCGCGCTCGGAAGCAGCCAAACGGTGCAGGAGTCATGCGTTCGCGCGCTGGCGGCACTGGTTGAAAGCCCGGGCGGTGCAATCTGGCTCAAGAATGGCGCGGGATTTGTCCAGAAGGCCCGGCTGAATTTTCCTGCCGTAGAAGGCAGCGAACCGGAAGATGGTCCGGTCGCAACGTTTCTTGCACAAGGTGGCTGGGTCATCGATATCGAGGATGCCAAATCGGGGCTTCCGGCGTATCGGGAATTGACTCTCCCGGCGTGGCTGACGAGCACGGGCGTCGCGGGTCTCGTGGTTCCGCTGCTGCATGGAGACGAACTGATCGGCTTTGTCGTCCTTTCCAGCCCTCGGGCCCAAATCGAACTCGACTGGGAAGTCACTGACCTCCTGAAGACGGCCGGACGGCAGGCGGCGAGCTATCTGGCGCAGCTGCAGTCGGCCGAGGCGCTGCTTGAGGCGCGCAAGTTCGATTCATTCAACCGCATGTCGGCGTTCGTCGTGCATGACCTGAAGAATCTGGTCGCCCAGTTGCAGCTGTTATTGCGCAATGCCGACCGCCATATCGACAAGCCGGAGTTTCGCCAGGACATGCTGGATACCGTCAAGCACGTCGTCGAGCGCATGCATCAGCTCATGCTTCAGCTTAGAGCCGGAGCGACGCCGGTGGATAAGCCAAGGCCGATCGATCTGGCGGCGCTGATGCGCAAAGTGCTGATGTCGAAACGCGCCTCGGGCCAGCAGTTTGAGCTTGCCGTCGAGCCCGGGGTCATCGCTATCGGGCACGAAGATCGCCTGGAACGCGTCATTGGCCACCTGGTACAGAACGCATTTGATGCGGCCCCGGTCGATCCGCGCGTGGAGGTTCGCGTTCGTCAGGAGCCCGGCTGCGCCGTGGTCGAAGTGAAGGACAATGGTGCAGGAATGTCGGCGGATTTCGTTCGCAACCAGCTTTTCAAGCCATTTCAGACGACCAAGATCATGGGCATGGGCATCGGCGCCTACGAAAGTCAGCAGTACGTGACGTCGCTTGGCGGCAGGATCCTGGTTGACAGCGCGCCGAATGCAGGTACCCGGGTTCGGGTCGAGCTTCCACTCAGCGCAACCGCCGAGCCCGAGGCCGTTGCGGAGCGTGCTGGATGAGCGACCAACGCAAGCCGCTTCTGATCGTCGAAGACGACCCCGCACTGCAGAAGCAGATGAAGTGGGCATTTGATGGCTACGATGTTGCCGTAGCTTCCAACCGCGAAGAGGCATTAGCGCAGCTGCGCCGAGTCGAGCCAGCGGTGGTCACGATGGATCTGGGGCTGCCGCCCGCGCCGGATGATGCGACCGAGGGCTTCGTGACGCTCAGCGAAATCCTGTCGCTGGCCCCGGATACCAAGGTCATCGTTCTGACCGGGCAGAACGATCGCGCCAACGCGCTGAAGGCGATCGGCATGGGCGCGTACGACTTCTTCGCCAAGCCTTTCGAGCCCGAAGTGCTGACCCTGACGATCGAGCGCGCGTTCCGTCTGCACGAATTGCAGGAAGAGAACCGCCGCCTGCGGGCGAGCGCCGCGGCAACTGCGCTTACGGGCTTGTTAACGCGCGACCCCGAGATGCAGCGCGCGTGCCGCATGATCGAGCGTGTGGCCCCGACGAACGCCACGGTGATGGTTCTCGGTGAATCCGGAACGGGCAAAGAGTTGCTTGCCCGCGGCGTTCACGACCTTTCGCCGCGCCGGACGCAGCGTTTCGTTGCGATCAACTGTGCGGCGATCCCCGAAAACCTGCTCGAAAGCGAACTGTTCGGCTACGAGAAGGGCGCTTTCACCGGAGCGGCCAAGACCACGCTGGGCAAGATCGAGACCGCCAACGGCGGCACCCTCATGCTCGACGAGATCGGTGACCTGCCCATGCCCTTGCAGGCCAAGCTGCTGCGCTTTCTGCAGGAGCGCGTGATCGAGCGTGTGGGGGGGCGTCAGGAGATCCCGGTTGACGTGCGCATCGTCTGCGCCACGCACCAGGACCTCAAGCAGCTCACCACCGAGGGCCGCTTCCGCGAAGACCTGTATTACCGGCTGGCCGAGATCGTGATCCAGATCCCGCCGCTGCGTGATCGGGTCGGCGATGCGGCCTTGCTGGCCCACGCGTTCACCAGGCGCTTTGCGCAGGAGCAGGGCAGGCGCAGCCTGTCGCTCAACGAGGAAGCGGTGCGTGCGATC
>JBLMYH010000078.1:0-11390 GCA_050258175.1 Hyphomicrobiaceae bacterium | reverse complement strand
GTGCTGTACCACGCGCCGTTGATGACACCATCGCCATTACCATTTTGAATTGCCGGGGTGATGGTTCCGCCTACATGCGCGGCGGCGTTAGGATCATCTCCGGGCAGCGCCTTGAACTTGTTCTGGTAACCGTAGATGAACACGGGAATGTTGCGGAAGTCTGCGGCAAGATTCTTCACCCGGGCGCTGTTGATCAGCTCCTGCCCCTTTAGAATGCCGCCGAGCAACAGACCGATGATGACCAGCACGATGGCGATCTCGATCAGGGTGAAGCCCGACTGGCGTCGCGGGAAATGGGGGTGAGGCATGGTGGAGCACTCCATTTTGGTGTTTGTGGGTGCGTCCATGCAAAATGCATGCCGGCCGAGCAACGTTGCTAAGCCGATGAGTTGAAAAGATAAAAATGGATTTTATGCGGAAAAAATCACGCCGGCTTGATGAATGTCCAACGCAGGTGCCGGGTTTTCGTCAGTCTGTGGCCGCATGCGGAGCCGGGCAGACTCCATTTCCGCGACGGAATGCCGATAGCAGTGTCATGCCGTACACCGCCCGCCTGATTCATTGCCTCCCCCATGACTGAACGCTCCGAGATTGCGCCCCGCCTCGCCTGGTTGTCGTCGCTGACCGCACTGCTCTCGCAGGTGGCGCCCGGGCGCTGGCTGGCCCTGATGCTGCTGGCACTCCATGCGGCCGTGGTGCTCGACGCCGACGCTTCGGTGACGCGCGCGTTCCTGCTCACGCATTACGGCCTGTTCCTGCTGTGGCAGCCGCTGGTGCGCAGCGAGGCACGCATCGAGCCGCGGCTGGCTCTGCCGGTGTTTGCCATGGCAGCCCTGCTGGCGCTGGTCGACAGCACCTGGGTGATGGCGCTGTGGCTGGCGATTCTGGCGGGCCTGGTGGGTGCGGTCGCGACCTCGCAAACCCAGCGCGGGCAGCGCTGGGCTTACCTGCTCGCGCTGACTTATCTGCTGGCTTTGCTGCTTGCCTGGGTGCTGCCGCAAAGTCTGGGTCGCGGCGCGTTGCCCGATGAACTGCAAGCCGCTGTGCGCTACGGCCTGCCGCTGCTGCCGCTGATCATCCTGTTCCTGCCGGCCTCCCCATATCAGCGCGGCACCTCCTCCACCCTCGATTTCATCTACGGCCTGATGCTGTCGCTGCTGATCATGGTGGTGGCGCTGGGCGCATTCGCCGTGTTGGCGGTGGCCAAGGTGAGTTATGCCTGGGCGCTGGTGCAGACGCTGCTGGGCATGGCGGTGCTGCTGCTGGCGCTGTCGTGGCTGTGGAATCCGCGTGCGGGGTTTGCCGGGCTGGGGCAGGTTACCTCGCGTTATCTGCTGTCGGTGGGCCTGCCATTCGAAGGCTGGGCGCAGCGGCTCGCCACGCTGGCCGAGCGTGAGCGCGACCCCGAGTCCTTTGTGCGCGACGCGCTGTCCGACCTGCACGAGTTGACCTGGATACGCGGCGGCCGCTGGCAGGCGGCGCGCGGCGAAGGCAGCTTCGGCGAACCCGCCGGGCACAGCGTGAGCCACGCCTTTCACGGCCTGAGCCTGACCTGGCAGTCCACGCGTCCGCTCACCCCTGCGCTGGCCCTGCATGTGCGATTGCTGTCGCAGTTGCTGGGCTATTTCTATGCCGCCAAGGTGCGCGAGCAGACCCTGCGCGAACAGGCCTACAGCCAGGCCATCCACGATACCGGCGCGCGCCTGACCCACGACGTGAAAAACATCCTGCAGTCGATGAAGACGCTGCTCGCCGCGGCCGACACCTCCACTCCCGAGGACAGCGAACGGCTGCTGGCGCTGATGAAGCGTCAGCTGCCGCAGCTGGCCACGCGGCTTTCGCAAACCGTCGACAAACTCAAGCAGCCGGGCGAAATGGACGTCGCGCACATTCCCGCGCAGGACTGGTGGGCAGCGCTGCAAACCCGCTACGAGCACGATAATGTGCAGTTCTTCGCCGAGGGAATCGACGACACGCCCTTGCCGCAGGACCTGTTCGACAGCGTCGCCGACAACCTTTTGACCAATGCCCTGCGCAAGCGCCAGCGTGAACCGGGTATCGCCGTGGAAGCCCGCCTGACGCTGCATCCCTTGGTGAGCCTGACGGTGACCGACAGCGGCGCGCCGGCGCCCGAACATGTGGCGCGCAATCTGTTCCTGAGCCCGGTGGCGTCGGATTTCGGCCTGGGCGTGGGGCTGTATCAGGCCGCGCGACAGGCGGCACGCGTGCGATATCGACTGGAGCTGTCCGACAACCAGCCTGGGCAGGTGAGCTTTCGCCTGATGGCTACGGGCAGCCACCTGCCGGACACACCCGGTTGATGAGCGTGTTGAACGACAGCCAGACGGTCAGGTCGTCGTATTCGCCGCTTGCGTTGCCAGGCATGCTGGGGGGGCGGCTGATATAAAGGTTGTCGCCATCCAGGTTTTCCTGCTCATCGGGCCCGGCGGGCGCGGCCAGAATGGTGCCGCCCGCACTGCGTGCACCCCAGCCATTGGGGCCGTGCGAGACCAGCACCACAGGCACATCGGAAGCGACGTCCGGGGTGGCGCAGGTATGGGTGCTGCATATCTCATACCATGCGCCTGGGGCAGGGGGGGTGGTCAAGCCGCTGAAGCCGGTCAGGCCGTCGGTAAGTTCGGGTTGCACCGCGTAAAGCAGGCGATTGCCCCAGGCGTCCTGGGCCGCCGCGCCTAGCGTGACCCAAGGAAACCAGCCAGTACTTTGCGCACAGATCCCGGCGTTACGGTTTTCGATCCCGTCTCCGTCAGTGTCTGGACATGGCAGATAAGGCCTGCCACCAGCCGTCTTGTGCGTCATCGCAAACCCGACGAGGGCGTCGCGCGCTTCTTCCAGCGTTTTCTGCGTTTCGGCGACACGCCGCGCCTTGATCTGCGCCGACAGCGGCATCGCCAGCCCGCCGATGAGGATGGTGATGATGACCAGCACGATGGCCATCTCGATCAGGGTGAATCCGCGCTGGGTCGTCATGGCGCAGCATCCTCCACGTCAGGGCCGGCCGGCATGGGGGCGGCCGGTTGCACCACCTGATAGGGTTCGTACACCTTGCCGTTGGCGCGAATCTGGCCCGGCTTCAAGCCCGAAACACCGGACGCTCCGACCTGCGGCTTGCCGTCAATCCAGCGCGTGGTTTTTCCATCGGAGCGGATCAGCACGCCGTCATAGCGCAGAGGGGGCGGCGTGCTGTCGGAGCCTTCCGGCGCGCGTGCGCCCGCAGTTTGGGTGACGTTGCGGGTGCGTGCACTTTCCAGTTGGGCGCGCTGGGCAGGGGTGTAGAACAGACGCCCCAGTTCGACCGGCGCAGCCAGGCTCAAGCTGCTCACACACAGGGACAGCGGGACCAGCCAGACTGCGATGAAGTTGCGCAGGGGAATGCCTGCATCATGCCTGCCCCCTTTGGTTCCAGGTGTCGGGCGGTGGGTTGAGCGGTCGGCGGGTTTCACGAAGCTCCTGCCTTCTTGTCCGCCACGGTAAACCATAGCAGTTCACACTCGGCCTGCAGGTGCGGCTGGTTGTCCGCCTCAAAGGGGGCGTCGCCAACGCTTGACAGCTGGCAGCCGTGAACGCGGACCAGCCCCGGTGCGCGCGCTTTGAGGGCGGCGAGAAAGCGCGTGAGATCGGTTTCGACCAGCAGGGGCAGGGTAAGGGTCATGGTTGTCTGTCCCAGCGGCAAGCCCTGTGCGATCGTCGGCGGGGAAGCCGTGCGCGGCGTCAGACGATAATTCAAGCCATAGAGACCGGCATCGCGGTTGGCTTGTTGCGCAGCCTCGATCCAGGCAAGGCGGTCCTCCGCCCCAATGAAGCCTTGCGCGATGAGCGTCTGATAATCGGCGAGATGGGTGGCGATGGACAGCTGTTGTTGGCGGCCGCGGTCAAGTTGCTGGCGTGCGCGGTTGAGCGCGCTGCGTTGCTGCTGCAAGGCAGCCGCGGCGTCGTGCGCCTGACTGTGGCTCCACAAGATGCCGCCGCCAGCCAGCAGCAGGGCCGCCAGCAACAGCAGCAAAGGCAGCTTGAGGACGGCGAGGGGCGGGCGGGTCATGGCGCGGCCTCGCGATAACGCAGGCTGAGGCTGAAGCGCGCGGCGGGCGCATTCGGCGCTTCGGCGTCGAAGGTCTTACCAGACAGGGTGCTGGCGGAGTCTGCGTTCACCGGGCTGCTGCGCAGGACTACATCGTGTAGCGCCGGAACAGCCTGCAGGGTATGGATGAAGTTTTCGATACGTTGCATCGCGACGCGGTAATTGCCGTCGAACGGAACGAGGGTCGCGTCGAGGTTGACACTCACTTCGCCCGCGGGTGTCGGCGCCTCGTCCGTCCAGCCCAGGGTATCCAGCCTGATGTCAGGCGCAGCGTTCAACACCTGGCCGATGGAAGCCAGCAGCACGCCTTCATCGGGCTGCCGGGCATTGAGTTGGCGCGCAAGCATCACGGTCTGCGCCAGTTGCCCGGGTGCAGCGACCTGCGTTGGAAAGGTTCGTGCAATGGCCTGATAGCGGGCGTCGAATTGCTGCTGTTGCTGGGCCAGCTGGTGGGTCTGGTCTTTGAGGTCTTGTGCGTGGAACCAGTACGCGGCCGTGATGCCCAGCCCGATCAGCATGGTGATGCCGGCTGCCACATGCAGGCCGCGCCGCCAGCGGAATTCGGTGTGGCGTTGCAGCAGTTCCGGCGGGGCCAGGTTCAGTTGCAGCGGCTCTCCCGCAATCGCGGCCAGCGGCACGACTTCAGGCGTGGCGGCCAGAAAATCGTCTGGAATGCGCAGCGCGCGCGCGAGACTGGCCATGTCGATCAGCCGGGTGCTGAACGCGGGATCGGCATTGAGTGGCGCCTGCGCGCTGTCGAGCTGGCCGCTGGGGTCAAGCAGCAACACATGCAAACGCGCTTCTCGCGGCAGGATGCGCTGGCCGGTCAGGTAAAGCTGGGTCTTGGCGATTTCGTCGGCCGCGTTGCCTGGGGGCTGGGTTAATGCATCGCCCCCGATCAAACGGGAAAAACGCAACAGGCCGTCGTGGTAGTAGGACAGCCGCAGACCATTGTTGAAACGGCACGCCAGCAGGGTGTGGGTTTCCTGTGCCCGCAGCCTGTTCAATAAGGGCTGGCACGCAAGTGCCATCGGTGTGATGCCGGCCAGGGCAACGCGCTCGCGGTGCAGTGCGCTGATCCATGGCATCAGCCAGTCGGCGTCGGTCAGGGCGGCCAGCAGATAGCGATCATCGCGGCGGCCGGTTGCTTCACGCACCTGACGCCACGCGCCGGCAAAGCGTGCGTTGCGGAACACCTGTCTGAGCTTGCGCGAAAGCAGTTCGCCACGTGCGCGTCCCTGCACATGCGGCAGAATCTCACTGCGATAATCCTCGTCCACCGTGTCGACCACCAGCAGCACGGGGAGATGTGCGCGCTTGACCACGATCTTCCGGAACGCGGCCAGCCCGTCCGCGCTGGCCGCGAACTCGCCCAGCCAGTGCAGATGCCCTGGGCGCCAGTCGAGCACGCCAATCTGGCGTGGTGTGGCAAGCAGGATCAGTCGGTGGTCGAGTATCACAGTGGCAACTGTCCGATCAGATCGTAAACCGGCAGCAGCACCGATACCAGGATGCCGCCAAGCAGCAGTCCGAGAATCGCGGTGAGCACCGGCTCCAGAACCCGGAGGCCGTTTTCAATCGAGTCGAGCACTTCACGATTGTAAAAATACGTGACATTGTCCAGCGCCTCGTCGAGTGCGCCCGTGGTCTCGCCCACTCGCAACATGCGGATCACCAGCGGCGGAAACAATGCCAGTGACTGAAAGCTCTCAGATAATCCGCGTCCGTCGGCAATCTGCTGTGCCGCGCGGTGGATGCCGCCTGCGATCACCCGGTTGCCGGCGATCATTTCGCCCGCTCGCAGGGCGTCGAGCACTGTCACGCCTGATCGGTACATCATCGCCAGCGTGTTGGTGAAGCGCGACAGGGTAATCTTCTGCACAATCGGCCCGATGACGGGCAATCGCAACTGGGTGCGGTCCCACCAGTCGCCGCCGGCTTCGCTTTTCTTCACCCATAGCGGCAGGCCAATGCCCAGCGTCAGCGCGAGCAGCAGGGCGACCAGCCAGTAGGAACGCACCGCTCCCGACACCGCCATCAAAATCAGGGTTGGGAGCGGCAGCGCCACCCCCATGGTCTTGATCAGGCCGAGCACCTGCGGCACCAGATACACCAGCAGAAACAGGATGGCCGCGCCGACCACCGCCAGCACGAGCGCTGGGTAGATCATCAGTCGCTTGGCCTTGGCGGCCACTTCTTCCTGCCACTTCAGCGATTCGGCCAGCCGCTCGAAAACGGCATCCAGCAGGCCGGTCTGCTCGCCCGCGCGCACGCTGTGGACGAACACGGCACCGAATACCGACGGGTGCGCTGCCAGCGCCTGCGACAACACCTTGCCGCCCTCCAGGTCCTCCAGCAGCGCGGCCAGTACATCGCGGAAGCCGCGTTTCTCCATGGTGTCGCGCAGGTCGCGCAAGCCATCGAGCAGCGGAATGCCGGCGCGGGTGATGTAGCGCATATGAATGCAGAATGTCACCAGATCGCGGCGGGTCACGCGCTCGCGGCCGCTGGGCGCATACTGGCGCGACAGTTCGGACAGGGTGATGAGGTCGAGCCCCATGCGCTTCAAGCGCAGTTCGAGGTCGACGTCATTGACGGCCGACAGCGTACCCCGGGTGGTGCGGCCGGTCTGGTCGATGGCGCGGTAGTCGAAGAAGGGCATGGGTCAGCCGAGCCTCATTTCACACCCGCCCCGTCAGGTCCACCACCCGCGCTACTTCCGACAGCGAGGTCACGCCTTCCTTCACGCGCACGATGCCATCTTCCGCCAGCGGATGGTAGCCCTGCTCGAATGCCTCACGGCGGATGTCGTGCAGCGGCGCATTGTTGGCGACCAGCTCGTCCAGCGTCGGACCCATCCGCAGCAGTTCGATCAGCGCCAGCCGGCCCTTGTAGCCTTTGTGGCTGCATGCGGGGCAACCAACGGCCCGATAAATCTGCGGTGGGTGGTCGGGGTCGGCGCCGAGAATGCGCGCTTCGTGTTCGCCCGGCGTGTAGGCTTCCTTGCAGTGCGGGCAGAGCTTGCGTACCAGACGCTGCGCGATCACGCCGATGATGTTGCCGGACAGGATGCCCGGCTGGATGCCGATGTCCATCAGGCGCGGAAACACGCCGAGCGCGGAGTTGGTGTGCAGGGTGGTGAACACCTGGTGGCCGGTCATGGCGGCGCGGAAGGCCATTTCGGCCGTGTCCTTGTCACGGACTTCGCCGACCAGGATGATGTCGGGGTCCTGCCGCATGATCGAGCGGATGCCGTTTGCGAAGTCGAGCTTGAGCGTTTCGTTGACCGAACTCTGGCGCATCAGTGTGACCGGATACTCGACCGGATCTTCCAGCGTCATGATATTCACGGTCTCGTTGTTGAGATGCGAAAGCATCGAGTAAAGCGTGGTGGTTTTCCCCGAGCCGGTCGGTCCGGTGACCACCAGGATGCCTTCCGGCCGCGCCATCATAAGCTGCAGTTCGCGCAGGGCGTCGGCAGTGAAGCCCATCTGCTCCAGCGGCATGATCGACTTTTCACGGTCGAGGATGCGCAGCACTAGGTTTTCGCCATGGATGCCGGGCTGGCTGGAGAGGCGAAAGTCGATCGGGCGGCCGTTCAGCGTGAGCGACATGCGGCCGTCCTGTGGCGCGCGTGTCTCGGCGATGTTCATGCCGGACAGCACCTTCAGCCGTACCAGGATGCCCGGCCAGTAGGTCTTGTGCAGGCTGCGGATCTGTTCCAGCACGCCGTCGATGCGGTAGCGGATGCGCAGGAAGGCATGCTCGGGCTCGAAGTGGATGTCGCTTGATTCACGTTTCACCGCGTCGGTCAGCAGCGCGCCGACCAGGCGCACCACGGGCTGGGTGTATTCCTCGGTATCCGGGTTGAGGCTGGCGTAATCGACTTCGCCGGTCTCGATTTCGCGCAGGATGCCGTCGAGCGAGAGGTCGAAGCCGTAGAACTTGTCGATGCATTCGAGCAGCTGCGCCTCGGCGGCCAGCAGGGTGTCGATTTCGATCTGGCTGCCGAGCGCGGCTTTCAGCTGGTCGAGCGCGACCACGTTGAACATGTCGGTGGTCGCCAGCGTGAGGACGTTGCGCGCGGCATCGTGGGCGATCGGCAGCAGATGATGGCGGCGCGCGAAGTCCTCGGGCACCAGTTGCAGCGCCTCGGGGTCGGCCACCACCTGGCTGAGATCGATGCCCTGGCTGCCGAGCGCATTGGCGAGCTGGTCGCGCAGCACCGCTTCGGTGATGAAGCCGAGTGCGACGAGCTGGCGGCCGATCGGTAGCCCGGTGGCTTTCTGTTCCTTCAGTCCGATGCGCAGCTGGTCGAGGGTGATCAGCCCCTGCGTGACCAGGGTTTCACCCATGCGGAGTTTCTTGCGGCGCTCCATGCGGCGCGCTTACCGAACCGACTTCAACTGCTGCACGCGCGCTTCGGCCTGGCCGCGGTCGTAGCGGTGCGCGCTGCTGCCGGCGAGCGCCTTCTCGTAATACGTCAGCGCGCTCGGGTACTGATGCAACTGGTCGAGGCTGACCGCCAGGTTGAAGGCGTAATCAGGGTTGTCGGGGGCGCCCCGGTAAGCCTCGAAGTAGGCAGCCTGGGCTTCGCTCCAGCGGCCCTCCCCGGCGTAGAGGTTGCCGAGCGTCTGATAAAGCTCGGGACCGGGGGCGCGTTCGATCAACGTCTTCAGGCGACTTTCGGTGGCTTGGTTATCCGTGTTGCCCAGCAGGTCGAGCAGGGCACCCTGGGCGGCCGCATTGCGGGGATCGAGGTCGAGCACTTCGCGATACAGGCGCTGGGCGTCCGTGTCGCGGTTTTGCGCACTGGCAATCGCTGCCAACCCCAACAGCGCATCCACATTGCGCCTGAGGGCGGCGGCCTGGGTATAGAGCCGCTGCGCCTCGGCGAGGGCCCCGCGCTGATAGGCAGCGTAGGCCTGGGTGAGCAGATTCGTCTGGGCATCGGGCTGGAACATGGGGCGCGTGGCCATCGGCGGGGGGGCGGTGCGCGCAGGTCGAGCTCGGCGCGTGCGGTCGACGGGCGGCGTGGCCGGTCGCGCTGCTGCGATGGTGGCTGTTACGGCGGGCTCAGGATGGTGCAAGGGCGCGACAGGCAATGCAGCAGGCAGGGGCTGCGGGAGGGACGCGGCGATGGGCGGCTTGCCCGGCAGTGGTGGCACTGCGGCCGGCGGCTGCAGGGCGAAGTAAAGGTATACCCCGTAACCCAGTGCGATCAGCGTGGCCAGCAGGGCGGCGAGCGGTACCAGCGAGAGTTGCGGCCAGCGGAAAGCCGGTGCGTGGCGTGGTTCGGGCGTGAGTCCGCTGCTGCCAAACAGCAGGCCGGGCGGCTCCACCCATTCGCGCGCCTTTGCCGTGGCGGATGCGGCCACAGGCTCCAGCTCGAGGTCGCCCTCTATCCGGCTGGCGGCCCCGGATTTGTCTGGGCCTGGCTTGTCCGCATTGGCGGCTTCGGCCTGTTTCAACGCTTTCAGTAGCAGGCTCAAGGATTACTCCGTGCGCTGCTGGGAAGGAGGCGCTGGAATTGGCGCAACTCATCGCTGTCCAGCGTGGGATCGGACACCACGGTGGGCCGCAGAAAGATCACCAGTTCGGTCTGGTTGCTTATGCGTTCGTGCTGGCCGAATATGGCGCCGATGCCTTCGGGGCGCGACAGACCGGGCACGCCATCGCGTGCGTTGTTGCTGTCGTCCTGGATCAGGCCGCCGAGCACCACGGTCTGGCCGCTGCGTACCTGCAGCAGCGATTCCATTTCGCGGACCTGGATGACGGGAATGGCGTTCTTGACCCCGGCGATTTCCAATGCGGGATTGGGGTCGTCCACGGAGCCCACCTGGCGCGAGATGGTGGGGCGGATGGTCAGCGATACCATGCCATTCTCGTTGATCTGCGGCAGCACCGACATCACGACACCAACGGGTACGGTATGCGCAGTGGTCGTGAACGTGGTTGGCTGCAAGGGCGTACCCGTGGAAGACAGCACACCCTGCTGTGACTGCACGGAGAAATAAACGAGGTTGTCGACCACCTTGAGGAGGGCAGTATGGTTGTTCAGCGCCATGAGTTTGGGGCTGGATAGCACCTTGGTCTTGCCGAACGACTCCAGCAGGTCGATTGCGGCGGTGAAACCGTTGCTGCCGCTGTTGGTGTAGGTGGCCTGGATGAAGGGCGTGAGCGCGCCCGCCAGCGCATTGGTGCCGGCCCCTACGGTGTTGATCGTCCAGCCGGTGGCGCCCTGCAGGGCTTTTGACCAGTCGATGCCGGCACGGTACTGGTCCTTGAGCGTGACTTCGACGATGGTCGCTTCGATGAGAACCTGGCGATGGGCCGACTGCATGACGCGGTCGAGGTACTGCTGCACCAGTTCCTGCTGCTTCGACGTGCCCAGAACGGTCACCGTTCCGGCGACCGGATTGACCGCCACGTCGTATTTGCCGTCGCCTATCGGCTGGTTGGCAAATGCGGCAGTGAACAGGCTGGCGGCGCCCGCGCCGGCCTTGCTGGCGGCCTCGGCCTGCGAGACGCGCTCTTCGCGCGCGGCTTTTTCCGCATTCAGTTGCGCTGCCCGCTCTTCGTTGCTTTGGGTCACCGCCCGCGTGCCGGCGAGGATGGTGCGGATGTTGTCGGCCAGCACCGCCCACAAATCGTTGTTCGACTGACTGGCGACGGTGGTGGTGGAAGAGTTGCCGCTGGCTGCGCTGACGGTGGTGCTGCCCGCGCCAGTGCTGCTGAGACTGCCGACGCCGGTGCTGGCGATTTGCGCTGCCACGCCGACGCTTGAGGTCGTGTTGCGGGCAACGTTGACGTAATTGACGCTATAGGTCTTGACGTACGGGGTGTCGGGCATGATCGACACCGTGCGGCCGTTCATTTCGTAGCGCAGGTCGGCCTGCCGCGCGATGCGGTCGAGAATGGCGGGCAGCGGCTCCTGCACGGCATTGAGCGAGACGTTCCCCGAGATGCCCGGATACAGGTCGATGTTGTAGTGGGTATCGCGTGCGATGGAGAACAGCAGGTCCTTCACTGGCACGTCGTTGACTACCACAGTGTACGTCGGAGCCGCCGCCGTCAGCTTGGGCGGGGCCAGTGCGGGCACGGCCTTGACGGGCGCGGGCGGCGGGCTGGCCGGCATGGCTGCGGGGCCGGGGCGGGTGATATGGTCGGGCGAGGTCTCGAATGCCCGTGGGGGTACGCAGCCGCTCGCCAGCACGAGGCTGGACAGCGCCAGGCCCGTCAATACGGAGCGTTTCAACACAGCATTCATCATCATCCCGTTGGCAAGACT
>JBLMYH010000077.1:0-6717 GCA_050258175.1 Hyphomicrobiaceae bacterium | reverse complement strand
TGAAACGCTCCCGCGCCAATGATAGTAGGCACCTCGCCTGTGAAAGTAGGTCATCGTCAGACTCCTTATCCGTACCCCAACCGGTACAACAAAACCCCCTCCCAAAAAGAGGGGGTTTTTTATTGCCTGGGAAAATGCGCTCCCCCCAAGCCATGTAAAATTCGTCAGGTGCACACCCGACCCCACAAAGCGCTGTTCCCGATTCTGCGCCATATGTCCGATGGCCGTTTTCATTCGGGCCAGGCGCTGGCGGATGAATTCGGTCTTTCCCGTTCCAGCATTTTCAACATCCTCGCGCAGGCGGAATCCATGGGGCTTACCATCCATGCGGTGCGCGGACGTGGCTATCGCATGCCCGTGCCAGTGGAGTGGATCGATGGCGCGGCTGTCTTGCGCCAGCTGGGCAAGGTGGCCGGCGATTACTCGCTACGCGTGCTGGAGAGCGTGGGCTCCACCAATTCGGCCCTGATGGCCGCCGCGCTGGACGGGGCTGTGGACGGAACCTTGTTCTGTGCAGAGCATCAGCATAGCGGTAGAGGCCGGCGTGGTCGGCAATGGCATTCTGTTCCGGGAGGGAGTCTCACCTTCTCGGTGTTGTGGCGTTTCGATAGCGGCCTCCAGTCGCTTTCGGGCTTGAGCTTGGTCGTAGGGCTGGCTATTGCGCGGGCAGTGAACCGTTACAGCCGGCACACCGCCCGGTTGAAGTGGCCCAACGATATTCTGGTCGACTACCGGAAACTGGCGGGGATTCTGGTCGAGGTGCAGGGCGACATGCATGGAGCCGCCTTCGCCGTGGTGGGTATCGGGCTGAACGTGCGGCTCAGCGAGGCACAGCGCGACGCCGTCGATCAGGCAGTTGTCGACCTAGCCGAGATGGGGGTGACGGTGGGGCGCAATCGATTGTTGGCCGACTGCCTGCTGGAGTTGAATGCGGCCTTAAACATCTTCCGTTCGCATGGGTTCGCGGCCTTGCGCGAGGAATGGCAGGCGCTGGATGCGTATGCCGGGAGGCCGGTCGCCTTGGCCTTGCCAGATGCGCGCAGCGTTCATGGCGTGGGCAGCGGCGTCGACGACACGGGGGCCTTCCTGCTGCGCGACGCACAGTCAAGATTGCATCCCTACAGCGGTGGTGAAATCAGCCTGCGCCTGGACAGCGCGCGATGAGTAGGCGGCGGATATTGCTCGATGCGGGGAACAGCAACGTTAAATGGGCTGTCATTGAGAATGCGCTATGGCATGCGTCTGGCCGCAGCGATTATGCCGACTGGACGGCCTTAACGGCCCAACTCAGAGGGGGGGGCGATTGCTTCATCGCGAGCGTGGCAGGCGCTGCCCATGAACAACGGCTCGCCGCGCTGCTGGACGAGGCAGGCATCAAGCCGGTCTGGCTAACGGCCGAGGCGGAGTTCGGGGATCTGAAAAACACCTACCTAAACCCCCGGCAGTTGGGGGTGGATCGCTGGATGGCGCTGATTGCTGCGCGCCAGCGCACCCGCGACGCAGTGCTGGTTGTGTCGGTCGGTACCGCGATGACGGTGGATGCGCTGTCCGCTGCAGGCATGTTTCTCGGAGGTGTGATTGTGCCCGGCGTGCGCTTGATGCGGCAGGCGCTGCAGCAGGGGACAGCGCGGGTCGAAAGCGCGACGGGCGACTGGCATGCGTTTCCGCGCACCACTGCGGATGCCGTGCAAAGCGGGATCGTGGCTGCGCTGTGCGGCGCAATCGCACAGCAGCATGCGCGTCTGGCAGAGCTGACAGGAACAGGGCCACGCTGCCTGCTTACCGGAGGCGATGCCGAGAAGGTGTTGTCGCACCTGAGAATGCCGGCTGAGCGTGTGCCTGCGCTGGTGCTGGAGGGTATCGATTGTGTTGCACGAGGGCTTATCTCTTCATGAAATGGATTGTGGGGGCATTGCTGGTTGCCAACCTTGCTGTGGCGGGGTTCTTTATCGGGCGTAGCTACTGGCCGCAGGAGAATGCCGCGCAGACGGCGGCGTTGAACGTGGACCGTCTCAGTCTACGCAGCCAGTCCGGGCTGCCCCCGCAGGACGCACCGCCGCCCGCCGCGCCGCAGAATCCGGCGCTGTGCGTGGAATGGCGGGGTTTGGGGCCGGATGAGTTCGTCCAGGTACGGCAACAACTCAAGGCGCTGACCGCGGAGCACGTGATGTCGTTCACTGAAGTGCCCGTGAAGACGCGACATTGGGTGATTTTCCCGCCCTTGCCGAGCGCGGATTCGGCCGCGGCCAAGCTGAGCGAACTGGTGGCTGCAGGTTTGCAGGACGCATTCGTGGTCAAGGACGGCCCTTGGCGCAACGCTATCTCTCTCGGCCTGTTTGCCGATGCCGACGCGGCACAGCGACGTGTCCTCGAAGCGGAGGGCAAGGGCGTATTGGGAACCCGCGTGGAGGTGCTGCCGCGCCAGGGAACGGACTTCTACTTCGTGATCCGCAGCGAGGACCCGGATACGCTGAAAAGTCTGAGCGGGATCAAACAGGCTTACCCGAACAGCCGGCAGTCGCGCGTGGCCTGTCCGTCATAAACTGCGCAGCAGGAAGTTCACAGCGATGCCGCTAAACACCGCAGCGCCGAACCAGGTGTTGTGGAGGAAAGCGCGAAAGCACTGCTGCGGGTCGCGCTCCCGGATCAGTCCCATGTGATAGAGCGCAATTGCCGCCGCCACGGCCAACCCAGCGTAGAACGCCGTGCCCATCCCCCGCAGCACGCCAACCCAGCCGAGCAGCCCAAGCGTTGCGGCGTAGCACAACCCAATCGCTGCAAGGTCGAAGCGTCCGAAGGTGATGGCAGAGGTCTTGATGCCGATCTTCAGGTCATCCGCGCGGTCGACCAGCGCGTACTCGGTATCGTAAGCAATTGCCCAGAAGACATTGGCGGCCAGTAGGGTCCAGGCTTCAGGCGGCACCTCGTTCCTCAACGCGGCATAGCTCATCGGGATGCCGAAGCCGAAAGCGATGCCGAGATAGGCTTGCGGCATCGCAAAGAAGCGCTTGGTGAACGGGTAGCTGGCGGCCAGAAACAGCGCGACGACTGACAATTTCAACACCAGCGTGTTGAGCGGCAGGATCAGCAGGAATGCCAGCAACGACAACCCGCCTGCCAGCAGCAGGGCCTCTTTGGGTGATACCTTGCCGGTTGCAAGCGGCCGCTCGCGGGTGCGCGCCACGTGCGGGTCGAAATCGCGGTCTGCGTAGTCGTTGATGACACAGCCGGCCGAGCGCATCAGCACGACGCCTATCGTGAAAATCCACAGGATCAGCCAGTTCGGATGGCCGCCGCTGGCAAGCCACTGCGCCCACAGGGTGGGCCACATCAGCAGCAGGATGCCAATCGGCTTGTCGAGCCGCATCAGTTTCTCGTAGTGGGACAGGCGTTCGGTCAGGGTCATAGGGCGTAGATCGTAGGCAGGAAAACCTCCGTCACCAAGAGCGGATGGCTGTTGAGGCAGAAAACGGAACGGCGCGCCCACAGGCAGCTGACCGTCACCTTCTGCTGCCTGCGCGTCGCGTGGTAGAGCGGGTGGTCCCGCCACACCCGGCGGTAGGCCAGGGGCCGGCGCTCGATGCGGTGGTCGCTGAAGAGCGCTTCGCCGAGAGAACGGCTGCCAAGCCGGGTGATACCGTTCCACCCGCCGCGCAGGCCTGCTAGGGGCAGCACGCTATGGGCGAACACGACCGGTACGTCGTCGCACACCAACAGAACGTCGCGCACGTAGGCTCGGGTCCCCGGTGTCATGCGCAGCAGTTCGTATTCGTCGGCATTGGCGCGCGCCACTCCGGTGGCGAGCAGCATCACGCGAAACGATGCGCAACGCGATTTCAGGCGCTGGGTGAGCGAGCCGTGGTCGCTGAGCCAGGGCCGTAGCGAACGCGGAAGCGGGTGCGGGTGGGCGAGCCAGCCTTGCCGGGAGTTGAACACGGCGAACCGTTCATGAATGCGGAAAGTCCGCATTATGCCGCAGTGGCCGCACCTAGATCGACGACAGCGCCTGCCGCTGGCCGATCCAGCGCTCCATGTGGCGCGCGGCGATGTCGGGGTGCCGCGCGAGGCAGCGTTGAGCCAGGTCGCGTGCGGTCTCGAGCAGAGCCACGTCGCGCTCGAGGTCGGCAAAGCGCAGCATCGGCAGCCCGCTCTGGCGGTGTCCGAGCAATTCGCCCGGTCCGCGCAGCAGCAGGTCCTGGCGCGCAATCTCAAAGCCGTCGGTGAGTCCGAAAATGACCTTGAGGCGTGCGCGCGCCAGTTCGGACAACGGCGTTTCATACAGCAGCACGCACACCGATTCGCGGCTGCCGCGCCCGACGCGTCCGCGCAGCTGGTGCAGTTGGGCGAGCCCCATGCGTTCGGCGTGCTCAATTACCATCAGCGCGGCATTGGGAACATCGACGCCGACTTCGATTACGGTGGTGGCCACCAGCAGGTCGATTTCGTGCGCCTGGAATGCGGCCATCACCGCCTGTTTCTCCTCGGGTTTCAGCCGTCCGTGCACCAGCCCGATGCGCAGATCCGGCAACTGATCCACCAGCGCCGCGTAGGTGTCCTGCGCGGTCTGCAGTTGTAGCTTTTCCGATTCCTCGATCAGCGGACATACCCAGTAGGCCTGGCCACCGGCGAGACAGGCCTCGCGCACCCGCGTCAGCACGTCGTCGCGGCGCGCGGCGCTGACCAGCTTTGTAACGATGGGCGTGCGCCCCGGCGGCAACTCGTCGATGACAGAGACGTCGAGGTCGGCAAAGAAACTCATGGCCAGGGTGCGCGGGATCGGCGTCGCGCTCATCATCAACTGGTGTGGTTCGCTGCCTTTCTGCATCAGCGCCAGGCGCTGTCCGACGCCGAAGCGATGCTGCTCGTCGACCACCGCAACACCCAGTCGGTGGAAGCTCCCGGCCTCCTGAAACAGTGCGTGAGTGCCGAACGCCAGGTCGGCGTCCCCCGCGGCAATTGCCTGCCAGGCGGCAGTGCGCTCCGACTTGCGCTGGCTGCCCGACACCCAGGCGCAGCGCACGCCCAGGGCCGACAGCGGTGGCTCCAGCTTGCGGTAATGCTGCTCGGCGAGGATTTCCGTCGGTGCCATGAAGGCTGCCTGAAAGCCGTTCTCGATGGCCTGCAGACAGGCGAGCGCTGCTACCACAGTCTTGCCGCTGCCGACGTCACCCTGCAGCAGGCGGCGCATCGGATGGGGCTGTGCCAGGTCGGCGCTGATCTCCTGCCAGGCACGCGCCTGTGCAGCGGTTAGCGCAAACGGCAGCGCGCGGGTGAAGCCAGCCGTGAGTTGCTGGCGCGGGGGCAGGGGCATGGTCGGGCGTGATGTGCGTTGCTGGCGCGCCGTAGCCAGCGACAGTTGCTGTGCCAGCAACTCGTCGAAGGCGAGCCGCTGCCAGGCCGGATGGCGGCGCGATTCGAGTTCACTCAGCGCGCAGTCGAGCGGCGGCTGGTGCAGCAAACGGATGCTGGCTTCGAGTTCGGGGAGGCTCAGTTCAGCCAGCCAGGCAGCAGGCAGCGTGTCGGCGATCGGTGCCGCCAGCGCGCGCCCGACCAGCTTGCGCAGCGTCGCTTGCCCGAGGCCGGCGGTGGTCGGGTAGACGGGCGTAAGCTGCGTCGGCAGGGGCGTGGCGTCGTCGGCCTTGACGAAGCGTGGGTGCACCATCTCCAGGCCGAGAAAGCCGCCGCGCACTTCGCCGTTGAAACGGAAACTCGTACCGGGTTGAAACAGCTTGAGGTGGCTCGGATAGAAATTCAGGAAGCGGATGCTGAGCACGCCGCCGGCATCCTCAACCGTCACGGTCAGCATGCGCCGTGGCCGGTAGGCGACGCTGGCCTCGCGTACCACCGCCTGCACCTGCACCGTTTCACCCGGCAGCAGGTCGCGTATCGGCGTGATGCGGGTTTCGTCTTCCCAGCGCAGCGGCAGATGCAGCACCAGGTCGGCGTCGCGGGCGAGACCCAGCTTGGCGAGTTTGGCGGCGAGTGCCGGACTGACCGGGAAGGAAAACGGCGTCGCCGTTTTCAAGGCAGTAATTTAACCGGTCACCATCACGGCGTCGGCCTCGATCAGCGCACCGCGCGGCAGCGCTGCCACGCCGACCGCAGCGCGTGCCGGATAGGGCTGGCTGAAATAACCGGCCATGATTTCATTGACCTTGGGGAAATGACCGAGATCGGCGAGGAATACGTTCAGCTTCACCACGTCGGCCAGCGAGCCGCCCGCCGCCCCCGCCACTGCAGCCAGATTCTTGAAGACCTGATGGATCTGCGCATCGATACCGTCGACCAACTGCATGCTGGCGGGCTCAAGGCCGATTTGCCCCGACAGGTATACCGTGTGATCGACCCGCACGGCCTGCGAATAGGTGCCGATGGCGGCCGGTGCGCCGGCGGTCTGGATGATGCTTTTGTTCATGCTGGATTCCTGAAGCCTGATTATTGGGTTTGCGTGGCGCGGCCGTCCTTCTTGCCCTTGATGCGGAAAATCCGCACCACGTCGGGCAGCACGCGCAGACCGCGCATCACGCGTGCAAGGTGCATGCGGTTTTCAACCTGGACGGTGAAGAACAGCACGGTGTAGGGGCTGCCGTCTTCCTCCTCCATCGCGACGTTGCCGATGTTGGAGCCGTGTTCGGCGATCGCGGCCGCGACCTTGGCCAGCACGCCGCGCTGGTTGCCGACGACGACCTTGATCGAGACGTCGAACATGTGGCCGGG
>JBLMYH010000076.1:0-13071 GCA_050258175.1 Hyphomicrobiaceae bacterium | reverse complement strand
GTTGAGGAAAGGAAGTGCCTGCAGCGGTGAGCTGCAAGGGGCGATTCAATGCTTCGTTGCCGCCCGGAAGCAGCGCGACTTTGCCGTTGGCGCGGCCTGGGTGAACCGCATAGATCGGGAGGGCATTCCTCAGCTAAATGGGGTCATCGGTGCCTGCACCGGTGAGGCCGCAGACAGAAAGGCCCGCATCGCGCGGGCCTATTATTTTTCCAACCGAGGGCGGTGCCTCGCCGGCCAGCATCAATACGTGGCTTCGTGCTCCTGGGGCATGCCGTCGGCGACCCAGCGGCTATAACCGCCTTCCATGTTCAGCACATTCTTGAAGCCCATCATCTGCAACACGGCGGCGGCCATGGCGGAACGGCCGCTAGTCGCGCAGTAGACGACGACCTGGCGGTCGCGCGCAGCAGCCAGTTCGGGCAGATGCTTCGGATAGGCCGGGTCGGCGGCGGCCTCGAGGATGCCGCGCGGCACCAGGTGCGCGCCCTTGATGTGGCCCGCCTCGAATTCGCCGTGTTCGCGCACGTCGAGCAGCAGCAGGTCTTCCTTGGCGTTGAGCTTGTCCAACAGCGCCTGCGGGGGGATCTCCTTGATGCAGGACTTGGCCGCTCGGACGAAGTCCATCAGGCCCATGGGCTGTTCGGGTTTGAAGGTGTTGTACATCGCATGCTCCAGGAGGGGTTGTTCAAAAAGCGAAAAATAGCAGAATGCGTGTCCAGCGTGTTCACGCCCAGTACTTCGCCTTGTCCGGCAGCACCCAGCGCACTCCGCCGCGCGGGTCTTCCTTGTCGCCACGATAGCGCGGGATCAGATGGATGTGCAGGTGCGGCACGGTCTGGCCGCCGGCCTGTCCGTGGTTGATGCCGATGTTGTAGCCGTCGGGTTGGTGGTGTTTGTCGAGGATGTCCCTGGCCTGTGCCAGCATCCGCAGCAGCGCGGCCTGCTCTGCTTCGGTGGCTTCGAACAGGGTGGCGACGTGGCGACGCGGGATGATGACGGTGTGGCCGAGCGAAACGGGGAAGCCGTCGCGATAGGCCACGGCGATTTCCTCTTCCGCGACGATGCGGTGGGGATCAAGCTGGCAGAAGGGACAGGGTTTGCTTGCAGGTGCGGTCATGCCTTTTGTGCTCGTGTCGTGTTCGGTCAACCGTTGCGCCCCGACCTGGCGGCTCGCAGCCGCGCTCGGGATCGTCTTTTGGGCTTCCCTTTTGCGTTGAGTGTAACCGATGCGGCGGGACTCGCTGCGCTACCGACGCGAGCCGGTACGGCAGCGGCACGGAGCGGAATCGGCGCCGGAACGCCGCCGAATCGCGACGGGAGCGGCGCTACCTGTTCGGCAGGATTTCGTCCCACGGCGGCTTGTAGCCGATCTGCCGGGCGAGGTATTCGACCAGGGTCCGGACGCGGTGCGGCACATAGCGATTGCTCGGATAGACCGCATAGATGCCCAGTTCCGGCGAGCGGAACGCGGGCAGGAGAATTTCCAGCTTGCGTTCGCGCACGGCCGCTTCGACGATGAAGGTGGGAAGATGGGTGATGCCGAGCCCGCCCAGCGCGGCAGCGAGCAGGGCATCGCCGCTATTGGCCTCGAGTCGTCCCGAAACCGGAAACCATTCGGTATTGCCTTCGATAAGGAAGGCCCAGCCCGAGCGCACGGCGAGCACATAGCCGAAGCATTCATGCTTGATCAGGTCCCTGGGATGTTCGGGACGGCCGTGGCGCTTCACGTAGGCGGGGGCGGCCACCACGACGCCCCGGCTGCTGCCGATCTTGCGCGCCACGTCGCCCGGCTCGAGCCGGTCGCTGATGCGGATGGCGAGATCGAACCCGCCTTCGATCAGATTGGTGCGACGGTCGCTGAATTCCAGTTCGATCGATATCTCCGGGTTTGCGGCCATGAAGTCGCCGAACATCGGCATCAGTTGACGGATGCCGAAGGCGAACGGCAGGGTGATGCGGAGGTGGCCGCGCGGCGCCTGGCTGTCTTCGGTCAGGCCCGCTTCGGCGGCGTCCACCAGCCCGAGGATTTCACGGCTTTTTTCCAGGTAGGTCGCGCCGGCCGACGTCAGGCTCAGCCGCCGCGTGCTGCGGGCCAGCAGTTTCGTTCCGAGGTGCGCTTCCAGCGCCGCCACCTGTCGCGTCACCACCGAGCGCGCCACGTTCATCTGCTGTGCCACGGCGGAAAAACTGCCGAGTTCGGCCACGCGCACGAAGAGCCGCATGCTGTCGAGTCGATCCATGAATGCCCCGTCTACTGTTGCAATATACGCAACAATCATTTGTCAAATGTAGCCTATTTTCCGGATTCGGGTTTGCGTAGAGTGTATGCATTGACCCGCCGCACCCTGGAGTTCTGTCATGGACCACACCGTCAGCCCCTCGCCCGCAAGCCGGATAAGCATGCGCTTGAAGTCCTGCGCAATCCGCATCGCGACCATCGCTGGTCTGACCGCCAGCCTGCTGCTGCCCGCCGCTGCCCAGGCGACGGAATTCAACCAGTTGCAGCCCGACAGGAGCACGATCAGCTTCGCCTACAAACAGATGAACGTCCCGATCGAAGGACGGTTCAAACGTTTCAGCGGCCGGATCAGTTTCGACCCGATGCAACCGGCGCTCGCCCAGGCCGAAATCGCCATCGACGTCGCCAGCATCGACACCGGCTTCGAGGAGGGCGACGACGAGGTGGCGGGCAAGCTCTGGTTCAACACCAGACAGTTTCCGGTCGCGCGTTTTGTCTCCACCTCAATCAAGCCGCTCGGCAACAACCGCTTCGAGGTGACCGGCAGGATGAGCATCAAGGGCCACACGCACGATGTCACGACGCCGGCCACGTTCAAGCTGGACGACGGTCTCGGCGTGTTCGAAGGCAGTTTCGCGCTGAAGCGCGGCGACTACGGCGTCGGAGAAGGCATGTGGGCCGACTACGGCACCGTCGCCAACGAAGTGCAAATCAGGTTCAGGCTGGTGGCCGCCACGGCCCCCGGCAGGAAGTAACCCCCTAGCCACTTTTTTCCACTGGAGAACGAACACCATGAAGAAACTCGCACTTGCCCTTGCCTTCGCTGCCCTCGCCGCCAATGCCTTCGCCGCGCCGGAGACCTTCATCATCGACCCCGCGCATACCCAGCCGCGCTTCGAGTACAACCACTTCGGCTACTCGAATCAGGTGCACAGCTTCGACAAGACCAGCGGCACGATCGTGTACGACAAGGCCGCCAGGACAGGTTCGGTGGACGTCACCATCGACGCCAGGTCGGTGAACACCGGCTACCCGCTGCTGAACGAGCACATCCAGGACGAGGATTTCTTCGATACCGCGAAGTACCCGACCATCACGTTCAAGTCGACTGCCGTGAGATTCGAAGGCGACAAGCCGGTGGCGGTCGACGGCAACCTGACGATCAAGGGCATCACCAAGCCGGTGACGCTGACCGTCACCTCGTTCCAGGCGATGCCGCATCCCATCATGAAGAAGGACGCGATCGGCGCCAATGCGGTGACCCACATCAAGCGCAGTGAATTCAACATGGGCAAGTACGCGCCCTATGTGTCCGATGACGTGACCCTCGAGATCCCGGTGGAAGCGGTCGCGGTCAACAAGGAGTAATCACGCTTCCGCCCCTGGTGGAGATTGGAGTCCGATATGTCCCGCATGCCCGTCGTTTTCGTGTCCCACGGCGCCCCCGATGCCTTGCTGAAGGCGCCGGAGGCCGTGGCCTGCTGGCGCGGGATCGGCCGGGGCCTGCCGCGGCCGGCGGCGATCCTCGCGATCTCGGCGCACTGGGAAGCGCGCCAGCCCACGGCGAGCCTGTCCGGTGCGCCCGAAACGATCCACGACTTCTCGGGTTTCGCGCCGGCGCTGCATGCCATGCAGTATCCCGCGCCGGGCGCGCCGGCGCTCGCCGAGCGGGCCGTCTCCCTGCTGACGGCCGCCGGCTCGGCAGCGGAACTGCACCCCAGCCGCGGGCTCGATCATGGCGCCTGGGTGCCGCTGTCGGCCATGTATCCGCAGGCCGATGTGCCGGTCACGCAGCTCTCCCTGGTGCGGAGCGCCGGCCCGGCGGCGCATTTCGCGCTGGGGCAGGCCCTCGCGCCGCTGCGCGACGAAGGCATTCTGATCGTGGCGACCGGCTCGATCACGCATAATTTCGCCTGGCTGGATTGGCAGGGGGAAGGTGAGCAAGTGCCGCAGGCCCACGCCTTCGCTGACTGGGTGGCGGAGCGCGCGGCCGCACGGGATGTCGCGGCGCTGCTGGACTATCGTTCGGCGCCGCAGGGCGCGGCGGCGCATCCGACCGAAGAACACCTGCTTCCGTTTTTCGTCGCGCTCGGCGCAGCGAACGGTGATCCGCCCACCCGCCATCGGCCGCCCTTCGCCTACGGCGGGCTGGCGATGGATGCCTATGTGTGGCAGGACGCGGCGGGACATTGACACTCAACCGGAGCCTTACATTGTGAGCACACTGTTTTCCCCCATCACGCTTGGCAAACGGGTGTTGGACAACCGCATTGTCGTCTCGCCGATGTGCCAATACTCGGCCGACCAGGGTCGGGCCACCGACTGGCATCTGATCCATCTGGGCCACCTGGCCTTGTCGGGTGCCGGCCTGTTGTCCATCGAGGCCACGGCGGTCTCGGCGGAAGGCCGCATCTCGCCCGACGACCTGGGACTGTGGTCGGACGCGACGGAGGCGGCGCTGGCGCGCGTCCTGCAGGCGGTTCGCCAATATTCGTCGATCCCCATCGCCATCCAGCTGGCGCACGCAGGCCGCAAGGCCTCGACCGCGGTGCCGTGGGCCGGCGGCCAGTTCATCGCGCCGGCGAACGGCGGCTGGCAAACCGTCGCGCCCTCCGCCCTGCCTTTTGCGGCGGACGACGCGCCCCCACTCGCGCTGGACGAGGCCGGGCTCGCGCGCATCCGCGACGAATTCGTGGCCACGGCGCAACGCGCGCAGCGGCTCGGCGTGGACGTGGTCGAACTGCACGCGGCACACGGCTATCTGCTGCACCAGTTTCTATCGCCCCTGTCGAACCTCCGCGACGACCGCTATGGCGGCACGCTGGAGAACCGCATGCGCTTTCCGCTCGAGATATTCGAGGCCATCCGCGCCACGATGCCGCCCGCCACGCCGGTGGGCATCCGCATTTCCGCCACCGACTGGGTGGACGGCGGCTGGGATATCGAGCAGAGCGTTGTATTCGCCCGTGAACTGCAGCGCCGCGGCTGCGCCTTCATCGACGTGTCGAGCGGCGGCCTGTCGCCCCGGCAGCAGATTCCGCTCGGAGCGGGCTACCAGGTTCCATTCGCCGCGCGAATCCGGCGTGAAACCGGTTTGCCTACGATCGCCGTAGGAATGATTACCGAGCCCGAACAGGCTGAGACCATCGTGTCCTCGGGCCAGGCCGACATGGTGGCGCTGGCCCGCGCCATGCTGTACGACCCACGCTGGCCCTGGCACGCAGCGGCGGCTATGGGCGCCCAGGTCGATGCGCCAAAGCAGTACTGGCACTCGCAACCACGGGCCTTGAAAAACCTGTTCAAGCAGGGATGAAGAAGGACGCCCGCCGGCCGGAGCCCCCGATGAACGAACCCGACTTTCAGGGGATCGAATTGCTGCCCGTGGCCGGACCCGTCAGGCAGCTGTTCATCCTGCTGCACGGCGCGGGTCGCGATGCGGCGGACATGCTGCCGCTGGCCGACGCGCTCGGCGCTGCCTTTCCGCAGGCCGCGTTGCTGCTCGCTGAGGGCATCGCCCCCTATGACAGGGGCGACAGCGGCCGACAGTGGTTTTCCCTCCAGGGCCTGAGCGACGAAAACCGCGCCGCGCGCGTGGCCGCAGCCATGCCGGCCCTGCGTGGCCTGGTGCGGCGAGCGCAGGATCGCTTCAAGGTCGTGCAACCGGACACGGCGCTGGCCGGTTTCTCGCAGGGCGCGATCATGGCCATGGAATACAGCATCGCGCACGATGGCAGCGTCGGTCGAGTCCTGGCGTTTTCCGGCCGTTTCGCGACGCTGCCCGACGCCCCCCCCGAGTTCACCACCTTGCACTTGCTGCATGGCAGCGATGACCCGATCATTCCGGTCGAGCATGCCTATGCCGCCTATGAAAGACTTGCGCAGCGCCAGGGGGACGCCACGCTGGACGTGGCCTCCACCGTCGGCCACGAACTCCATCCCGCGCTTGTCGACCGCGCCCTTTATCGCCTGCAGACGTGCATTCCGCTGCGCACCTGGAAACACGCGCTGACCGGCGCCTGACGTGGAACGTACCGTGACGACCGGCCTCGTCAAAGCCACCTCACCCTGGACGCCTTTGCAAAACCGTGTGTTCCGGACCTTGTGGATCGCGTCGGTTGCCTCGAACATCGGCTCCTGGATGCATGAGGTCGGCGCCGGCTGGCTGATGACCTCGCTCGCGCCCAGCCCCCTGATGGTGGCGCTGGTGCAGGCGGCGACCTCGACTCCGGTATTCCTGCTGGCGCTGCCGGCCGGCGCGCTGGCCGACATCGTCGACCGCCGCCGCTACCTGATCAGTTCCCAGGTGTGGATGCTGCTGATGGCAGCCACGCTGGGCCTGCTCACGCTCGCGGGCCTGACTACCGCGCCCCTGCTGTTGCTCTTCACGTTCGCGCTCGGCATCGGCAACGCCATGATGATGCCGGCCTGGAGCGCGATCACGCCGGAAATCGTGTCCCGGTCCGAACTCCAGGCTGCCATCGGGCTGAATTCCATGGGGATGAATGTCGCCCGCTCCGTCGGCCCCGCGCTTGCGGGCGTGATCGTGGCCGCCGCCGGGCCGGGTGCCGTCTTCGTCCTCAATGCCGCATCGTTCCTCGCCGTCATCGCCGCCCTGAAGCGCTGGCAACGCCCGCCGGCGACGAGCGGCCTGCCTGCCGAGCGGCTCGCCGGTGCGGTGCGCGCAGGACTGCGCTACGCGCGCCATTCGCCCGAACTGGGCGCGGTGCTGGTGCGGGGCGTTGCCTTCTTCCTGTTCGCCAGCGCCTCGTGGGCCCTGCTGCCGCTCATCGTCAGGCAGGTGCTGCACAGCGGGCCCGCCACCTATGGCCTCTTCCTGGCCTGTCTCGGGCTCGGCGCGGTGGCGGGTGCCTTGCTGCTGCCCCGTGCTCACGCGCGCTTCTCGCGCGACCGCATCGTGGCCGGCGCGACCGTGCTGTACGCCGCCGCCATGCTGGCGCTCGCCCATAGCGGCAATGTCTATGCGGGCGGGGCGGCCATGCTGTTTATCGGCGTGGCCTGGATCAGCGTGGTGTCGTCGCTGATGACGGCGGCCCAGACTGCCCTGCCGGGATGGGTGCGGGCGCGCGGACTGGCCCTGTTCTGGGTCGTCTACATGGGCGGGATGGCAGCGGGCAGCGCATTGTGGGGACAGATCGCCTCGTGGACCGGCATCCCGCTCGCGCTGACGGCCGCCGCAGTCGGTGCGCTGGTCGGCAGCGTGCTGACCCGGTCGTACCAGGTCGGCTGGCATGATGTCGCCGATCTCTCGCCCTCGCTGTATTGGCCCACGCCGATGCTGGCCGGCGATGTCGAGACCGACCGCGGACCGGTCATGGTCACGGTGGAATATCGCATCGACCCGGCGCAGCGCGCTGCATTCACCCGGGCCATGCAACAGATCAGCCGCGTCAGGCGACGCGATGGCGCCTTCATGTGGGAACTGTTCAAGGACACCGAGCATCCCGACCGCATGGTGGAATGCTTCATGGTCGAATCCTGGCTCGAGCATCTGCGCCAGCACGCACGCGTGACGGTGGCGGACCGCGATGTCCTGGAACGGGCCCGGGCGTTCCATCGCGGCAGCGAACCGCCGCGGGTGAGCCACCTGATCGCCGGCAAGCTCTGAGCGGCCCCTGCCCCTGCCCTAACCGTTTGCCAACGCCCTCTCGTAGCCTGATTGCGAGTCACTCCAGAAAGTGCTTGCGCATCTGAATAAGAACGATTATCGTTACCTGAACGCCAATTCCTGGAGTACACATGAGAACGCTAGTCTTCGCCTGTTTGCTGTTCCCGCTTGTCAGCCTGGCTGCCGATCTCGAGCACGGCCTGACGATCAAGGACCACCAGTTCACCCCGGCCGAGCTCAAGGTGCCGGCCGGCAAGAAGATCAGGCTGCTGGTGAGCAACATGGACAGCACGCCGGAAGAGTTCGAGAGCCACGAGCTCAACCGCGAAAAACTGATCGCCGGCAACGGCAAGGCCACGATCTACGTCGGTCCGCTCGAGCCCGGCAGCTACCCCTTCTTCGGCGAATTCAACGAGAACACCGCACGCGGCGTGATCGTGGCGGAGTGACGCACATGTTCGGATCGGCCATCATCGTTTTCAGGGAGAGCCTCGAGGCCGCCCTGCTCATCGGCGTCATCGCGGCTGCCACGCGCGGCCTGTCCGGCCGCAATCTCTGGCTTGCCGTCGGCGTAGGCGCAGGCCTGGCGGGCTCGCTGGTGGTGGCCGGACTGACCGAGACCATCGCCGAGATGGCCGAAGGCAGCGGACAGGAACTGTTCAACGCCGCCATTCTTGGCATCGCCGTGCTGATGCTGGGCTGGCACAACATCTGGATGGCCACCCACGGACGCGAGATGGCCGCCGAGGCCAAGTCAGTGGGGAACGCCGTCAGAAGCGGGCAGCGGGAAATGTCGGCACTGGCCATCCTGATCGCCCTCGCCGTCCTGCGCGAGGGCTCGGAAACCGCCCTGTTTCTGTACGGACTGGCCGCCAGCGGCGGCTCCAGCCGCGTCTCCATGCTGAGCGGAGGTTTGCTTGGCCTGGCGGCCGGCGTCGCTGCAGGCTGGGTGCTGTATTCGGGACTTGCCCGCATCCCCCTGCGCCATTTCTTCAGCGTCACCAGCGCCCTGATTCTCTTCCTGGCAGCCGGCATGGCCGGGCAGATGGCGCGCCTGCTGATTCAGGGCGACCTCATTCGTCCCCTCGCCACCCCGCTCTGGGACTCCTCGTCCCTGCTGCCCATGGACTCGTTCCTCGGCACCCTGCTGCACCTCTTCGCTGGTTACGACGCCCGCCCCAGCGGCATGCAGGTGCTGTTCTACTCGCTGACCTTCCTCGTCATCCTGTTCGGGATGCGCTGGAGTCGCAGCTACACCCCAACCAAACTACCCGCCTGAAAGGATCAACATGAAATCGACCGCAGCCGTGCTGGCTGCGCTGGGCCTGCTTTGCCTGCAATCCGCCCACGCAGACCCCGCCGACTACATCTACACGCCCACCGTGGAGAAGGGCGAAAAGGAAGTCGACTTCAAGTACGGCACCTCCGACAGCGAGCCGCGCCACAGCATGGGCATGCTGGGTCTCGGCTACGGCGCCAACGACTGGTGGTTCACCGAGGTCTACGTGAAATACGCCAAGCAAGGCGGCAACACCCGATACGACGCCTTCGAGTGGGAGAACAAGTTTCAGCTTACCGAAACCGGCAAATACCCGGTGGATGTCGGCCTCATCACCGAGATCGAGGTCCCGCGCGACCGTGACGAGGGCACCGAACTGAAAGTCGGGCCGTTGTTCCAGACCGAATTCGGCAAGCTGCAGCTGAACGCCAACGTCCTGTTCGAGAAACGCTTCAACGCGGCAGAGTCGAGCGCCACCCAGGCCGGTTACCAGTGGCAGGCGAAGTACCGCTGGAAGACCGCCTTCGAATACGGTGTGCAGGGGATCGGCGAATGGGGCCCCTGGGACAAGTGGGAGCCCGCGAGCGAGCAGACCCACAAGATGGGGCCGGCCGTCTTCGGCAAGCTGCACGTGGGTGGCCGCCAGTCGATCCGCTACAACGCGGCCTGGCTGTTCGGGGTGTCGAACGCCGCGCCGGACAACACGTTCCGGCTCCAGGTCGAATACGAGTTCTGACCTGGCCAGGATTCGAACCAAATTGAAAAAGGCCCGCAGCGCTGCGGGCCTTTTTCAATTTTGCCGCCCCGTCTACGCGATTGCCGTGACCTGACGCTGCCCCCGGCCTTCTGCTCGCTGGACATGGCACACCGATCGCATAGCATGCTGAATAAGGCCCTACCCGATGAGGCAGCATGATCCCCATCCACGAACTGCTCAACCGGATCCGCTGGGACAGCGCATTCGCGCAGGGACGCTTCGTGCTCGGCTATTACGATCGCGTGGACGACGTGGTTGTCCGGCTTCCCTTCAGCCGGATCCAGCTGACGCCGGGCGACCATTTTTCCTTTCAGGTCACCGATGCCGATGGCCATGCGCACGACGTGCCCTTCCACCGGGTACGGGAGGTCTATAAGAATGGCGAACTGATCTGGCACCGCGAACATTAGCTGCCAGGTCCTGCGGTCACGCCTAAGATGAAAAATCGATACAAGGAGTTCGCCATGGTTTTTGCCAATCGCAACCACGCCGCGGACCGGCTGGCGGTCGCGCTCGAGGCCTACAAGGGACAGCATCCGCTGATACTCGCCATTCCGCGCGGTGCCGTGCCGATGGGACTGCGGCTGGCGCAGGCGCTGGGCGGCGAACTCGACGTGGTACTGGTACGCAAGCTGCGCGCGCCCTTCAATCCGGAATTCGCCCTCGGCTCGATCGACGAATCGGGCTGGAGCTACATCGCCGACTATGCCGAATCGGCCGGCGGCACCCCGGCCTACCTGGCGCAGGAGAAACAGGCACAGCTCGACACCATCAAGAAGCGGCGGGCGCAGTACACGCCGTTGCGGCCGCCGATCGACCCGGCCGGGCGCATCGTCATCGTGGTCGACGACGGTCTGGCGACCGGGGCGACGATGATCTCCGCACTGCATGCGCTGCGCGACAAGAAGCCGGCACGCCTGATCTGCGCGGTGCCGGTGGCGCCGGCCGACACGGTGGAGAAGATCCGTCCCTATGCGGACGAGGTGGTGTGCCTGTCGACGCCGATGTTCTTCCAGGCGGTGGGGCAGTTCTATGCGGATTTTCCGCAGGTCGACGACGCCGAAGTCGAGGCGATCCTCAGGCAGGCCTGAGGGTCAGCGCGGCCTCACGCGCACGCCTTCATGGATCGTTTCGTCCGGATGCGCCACCACCCGATCGCCGGCTTTGAGCCCCGACAGTACCTGGGTGGCCAGGCCGGCGCGCTGGCCGATTTCGACCGGCGCCTCGCGGGCGCGCCCGCCCTCCAGCCGAAACACCGCCCAGCCCTTGCCCTGGCGGAACAGCGCGCCGGTCGGCAATTGCAGCACGTCCTCGCCTTGCCACAGCACGAAACGCGCTTCCACCCGATAGGCGTCGCCGAGCCGCGCCCATGCCGCACGCGGCGAAGTGAAGTCGACGATGACGCGCACCCGCTGCTCCTCGACGCCGAGCGCCGAAATCTTCGTGAAGCCGCCCGGCTCGACCACGCGCACCCTGCCGTCGATCAGTTGGTTACCGCCCCAGCGGTCGAGGATCACCTTTGAACCGGGTGCGATCCTGACCGCGTCGGTGGACAGCACCTCGACCTCGGCTTCCAGGCTCGCGGGATTGCCGATCTCGAGCAGGGGCTGGCCGGCCGTCACCGGGCCCTCGCTTTCGTGCTGCACCCTGAGCACGCGCGCCGCCACCGGGGCGCGCACCTGCAACGCCTCGGCCGCGCCGCCGGCCTGCAGGCGAGCAGCGCTGGCGGCGGCGGCACCTGCCGTCTCGAGATCGAAGCGCGCCACCCTGACCGCATGCTGCGCAGCCTGCTCTGCGGAACGGGCACGGGTTTCCGCGCTGCGTGCGGTATCGAGCGCCTGCGCGGAAACGAAATTCGACTGCCGCAGGGACTCGGTGCGGGCAAGTTCCTGCTGCGCCAGCTGGGCAGCGGCGGCCGCAGAACGGGCGTTGTCCTGCGCCACCGCCAGCGCGGCCTCGGCGGCGCGTACCTGCGCGCGAGCCTGCGCGCGCGTACGCGGATCGAGCGCCACCGAACGCGCAGGATCGATCGTCGCCAGCACCTGGCCGGCGGCCACGGCATCGCCCGCCTTGAGGTCGATGCGCCGCGCGTAGCCGGCCACCGGCGCCGACACCAGGTAGCGCTCGCGCACCCGGGTCTTGCCCTCCTCCTCCACCGTCACCGTGAGCGGCGCGCGCTTGACCTCGGCGACATCGACCGGCACCGCGCGCGGCATGAAGCCGATCGCAAGGCCCACCGCGACCAGCGCCGCCGTGGCAGTCATCCCGATTTTTGCGCGTAACCGCATAGGCTGTCGTTGTCCTGTTTATTCGCGTGTTTTCAGAACCGCCACCAGATCCAGCCGGCCGAGGCGCAGCCACAGCAGGAAACCGGACAGCAGCGCGGAGACGATGACGACGCTCGCGCCCATGGCATAGTTTTCCGGCGTCAGGATCAGCGGCAGCCGGTAGAGTTCGCTCTGGAACGCCACGACCAGGACGCCGACCAGGCCGACGCCGACCAGAAAGCCGACCGGAATCGCCGCCAGGGTAAGCAGCGCCAGTTCTCCCAGCAGGATATAGGCGATCTCGCCGCGGGTGAAGCCCAGCACGCGCAGGCTGGCGAGCTCGCGGCCGCGTTCCGAGAGCGCGATGCGCGCGCTGTTGTAGACCACCCCGAAACCGATGGCGCCGGCGAGCACCGTGGCCACCAGGTTGTAGAACAGGATGAACTCGCCGATGGTGGCGTAGAAGCTCTGCACCGCCGTCTTGTTGGCGACCATGCCGAGCACGCGCGGGCGGTCGTGCAGCTTGGCATAGAGTTCCGGCTCGCTGCCCGGCTCCACCGCCAGATAGGCGCCGGTCACCGTATTGCCCTCGCGCATCAGCGCATTGACCGATTCCTTCTGCATGTAGGCCGACACGCCCAGATACTGCTGGGTGATGCCGAGCACCGGCACCTGCCGCACCGGGCGGCTGCCTTCCAGCACCTCCACCGTCAGCATGTCGCCCGGCTTCACGTGCAGGATGTTGTTCGCCAGGTAATCGGTGAGCACCACGCCGCCCGGCGGCACCGCCACCGGGCGCAGCCGGCTGTCGAGCGAGCGGTGCAGCCGGCCTTCCGGCTGGATGCCGAACAGCGCGGCGCGGTGCCGGTACTGGCCGAAGCGCAGGATCGCCGGCACGTCGCG
>JBLMYH010000075.1:0-5202 GCA_050258175.1 Hyphomicrobiaceae bacterium | reverse complement strand
GGAGTTGCCGATGCAGGTGGTGCAGCCATAACCCACCACGGAAAAGCCGACCTGCTCCAGCGCGTCCATTAGCCCGGCCTTGTTCAGGTATTCGGTGACGGCACGCGAGCCGGGGCCGAGCGAGGTTTTCACGTGTGCCGGTGGCTTCAGGCCGAGCGCGGCGGCCTTCTTCGCTAGCAGGCCGGCAGCCAGCATAACGCCGGGGTTGGAGGTGTTGGTGCAGGAGGTGATGGCGGCGATGGCGATGTCGCCATGTCCGATGCTGCCGTCGGCATGGCCGGCGATCGCAGCGGCGACATGATCGGGCGACGGGTGGCTGTCCAGCATCTCCTCTTCGGATGCCGGCACGGGCGCCGATTCATCCTGGCTGCCGCCGCTCATCACCTCGGCTGCGGTACTGGAGACGGGCAGGGGATAACGCTTGCCTGACTCGCCGGGCTTGCCGTAGCCGCCATCGGTCACGGATTTCTCCATCAGCGTGGTGAAGGCGGACTTCAGGTTGGCCAGCGCGATGCGGTCCTGCGGCCGCTTGGGGCCGGCCACGCTCGGCTCGACCGTCGAGAGGTCGAGGCTGAGCGTCTGCGAGTAGTCGATGTCGCCCGCCTTAGGGATGCCGAACAGCCCCTGTGCCTGGTAGTAGGCGCGGATCGTGTCGACCTGGGCAGCCGGGCGGCCGGTGGCTGCGAAATACTGGCAGGTGGCCTCGTCGACCGGGAAGAAACCCATGGTCGCGCCGTATTCGGGTGCCATGTTGGCGATCGTCGCGCGGTCGGTCACGCTCATGGCGGCCACGCCCTCGCCGAAGAACTCGACGAACTTGCCGACGACCTTGGCTTTGCGCAGCATTTCGGTGACGGTCAGCACCACGTCGGTGGCAGTGACGCCCGGCTTGGCCGCGCCGGTGAGGTTCACGCCGACGACGTCGGGGGTGAGGAAATACACCGGCTGGCCCAGCATCGCGGCTTCCGCCTCGATGCCGCCCACGCCCCAGGCGACGATGCCGAGGCCGTTGATCATCGTGGTGTGGCTGTCGGTTCCGACCAGCGTATCCGGATAGGCCATGCCGTCCTTTTCCATCACGCCGCGCGCCAGGTATTCCATGTTGACCTGGTGCACGATGCCGACGCCGGGCGGCACCACCTTGAACGTGTCGAAGGCCTGCATGCCCCACTTGAGGAACTGGTACCTTTCACGATTCCGCTCGAATTCGATCTTCATGTTGAGATCGAGCGCGTCGTGCGTGCCCGAGGCGTCGACCTGGATCGAGTGGTCGACCACCATGTCGACCGGCACCAGCGGCTCGATCTTCTTCGGGTCGCGGCCCAGCTTCTGCGCCGCCGAGCGCATCGCGGCGAGGTCGGCCAGGAGCGGCACGCCGGTGAAATCCTGCAGGATCACCCGCGCCACGGTGAAGGGGATTTCCTCGGTGCGTTCGGCGTTGGGTTTCCAGTTTGCCAGCTGCTTCACATGCTCCGGCGTGACCTTGACGCCATCGCAGTTGCGCAGCACCGACTCCAGCACGATGCGGATCGACACCGGCAGCCGCGCGACCGACGTGCCCAACGCGGCTTCCAGTTTTTTCAGCGAGGCGAAGCGGGCGCTGCCGCTGGCGGTGGAGAAGAGGTCGTGGGTGTTGAAGGCGTCGGTCATGATGAGGTGACTCGTGAAAAGATGGACTGGAAAGCGAGCGAAAGGCCGGATTTTACCGGAAGCGCGCTACGCACAGGCAGTGCGCCTACAGGCGAATGCCGAACGCAGCCAGCAGCCGGATCATGCCAAGGTAGGCCAGCGCCGTGGCGGCGCTGGAAACGGCCAGGCTGAGCCAGAATCCCCAGCCGCTGCGCAGCAGAAGCGGCAACAGCACGAACAGCAGCAGCGAGGGCAGCACCAGCCAGAAGATGCCGCCGGCAAGGCTGGCGACCTTCTGCACGTCGCCGGTGTCGAGATAGAGCCAGACGAAGGCCAGCAGCGACGTCAGCGGCAAGGACGCCAGGGCGGCCGCCCAGAACGTGCTGCGCTTGGCCACTTCGGCCACCGCGACGAGGATCAGCGCGGACAGACCGATCTTGAGCGCATAGTGCCCCATGGTGGCGGAATCAGCCTTCGCGGCGCATCTGCGGACTGTCTTTAAGCTTCCCGCCGCATCTGCGGGAACAGGATGACGTCGCGGATGCTCGGCGAATCGGTCAGCAGCATGACCAGACGGTCGATGCCGATGCCGCAGCCGCCGGTGGGCGGCAGGCCGTGCTCCAGCGCGCGGATGAAGTCGGCGTCGTAGTGCATCGCCTCCTCGTCGCCGGCTTCCTTCGCCCGCACCTGCTCCATGAAGCGCTCGGCCTGGTCCTCGGCGTCGTTCAGCTCGGAGAAGCCGTTGGCCATTTCGCGCCCGGTGATGAACAGCTCGAAGCGCTCGGTGATATCGGGCTGGGTGTCGGAACGGCGCGCCAGCGGCGAAACCTCGGCCGGGTAGTCGATGACGAAGGTGGGCTGGATCAGCTGCGCCTCGGTGGTCTCCTCGAAGAAGGAGAGCTGCAGGCCGCCGAGGCCGTCCTGCGGACGGTACTTGGCTTTCATCGCAACGAATTGCGAGACCAGCCAGTCGCGGTCGTTCAGTTGTTCGACCGTGTACTGGGGGTTGTACTTGCGGATCGCCTCGACGATGGTGAGGCGGTCGAACGGCTTGCCGAGCTCGATTGCATTGCCCTGATAGGTGACCGTGGTCGAGCCGGTGGCGGCGACCGCGGTGTGGCGGATCAGCGCCTCGGTGTAGTCCATGAGGTAGCGATAGTCGCGGTAGGCCTCGTAGAACTCCATCATGGTGAACTCGGGGTTGTGGCGCGTGGAAAGCCCTTCGTTGCGGAAGTTGCGGTTGATCTCGAACACCTTCTCGAAGCCGCCGACCACCAGCCGCTTCAGATACAGCTCGGGCGCGATGCGCAGGAACAGCTCCATGTCGAGCGCATTGTGGTGGGTGACGAAGGGCTTGGCCGCCGCGCCGCCGGGGATGGGATGCATCATCGGCGTCTCGACCTCGAGGAAGCCATGGCCGGTCATGAACTCGCGGATCGACTGGATGATCTTCGAGCGGCGCATGAAGGTGTCGCGCGCCGTGTCGTTGGTGATGAGGTCGAGGTAGCGCTGGCGGTATTTCTGCTCCTGGTCGGCCAGGCCGTGGAATTTTTCCGGCAGCGGGCGCAGCGCCTTCGACAGCAGGCGGATCGATCTTGCCTGGATCGTCAGTTCGCCTTTGTTGGTCTTGAACAGCGTGCCGGCGACGCCGAGGAAATCGCCCAGGTCCCAGTGCTTGAAGGCGTCGTGCGATTCGGTGCCGGTGAGGTCGTTGGAAATGTAGACCTGGATGCGCCCGCTCATGTCCTGCAGCGTCGCGAAGCTGGCCTTGCCCATCACGCGCTTCAGCATCATGCGGCCGGCCAGCTGCACCTGGATGCCTTCGGCTTCCAGCGCTTCCTTGGACTTCTCGCCATGTTCGGCGGCCAGCTTGCCCGCATAGTCGTGGCGTTCGAAGTCGTTGGGGAAGGCGACGCCCGCCTCGCGAATCGCGGCCAGCTTGGCACGGCGCTCGGCGATGATCTGGTTTTCGTCGAGGGCGGGGGCGTTGGTTTCGGTGTTCATGTCAGGGTTTGGAAAAAGGAATGGGGGTCAAGGCCAGCCGGGAAGCGACCCATGCAATAGGGTGTGGGTTTTCGTCGGTTTTCGTGGCAAACCTTGGAAACAGGGCAAAGAACCAGGCAAAACGTGACACAATTATATCCGATGTAAGTCCCTGATTTCCCGGCTTCGGCGTCAGTACAGCCCTGCCTTTCTGCCATTTTTTCCATGCCCGACACCCCCTTAAGCCTGCTCAACCGCGTCTTCGGCTATCCCGCGTTCCGCGGCGAGCAGGCTGCGATCGTCGACACCGTCATGGCGGGCGACGACGCCCTGGTGCTGATGCCCACCGGCGGCGGCAAGTCGCTGTGCTACCAGATTCCGGCGCTGCTGCGCGAAGGCTGCGCGGTGGTGGTGTCGCCGCTGATCGCGCTGATGCAGGACCAGGTCGCGGCCCTGCAGGAGCTCGGCATCGCGGCGGCCTTCCTGAATTCCAGCCTCGACGCGGCGGCGGCGATGCAGGTCGAACGCGACTTCGCGACCGGCAAGCTGAAGCTGCTCTACGTCGCGCCGGAACGCCTGCTGACGCCGCGCTTCCAGGGCCTGCTCGAACAGGCGCAGATTGCCTTGTTTGCCATCGACGAGGCGCACTGCGTATCGCAATGGGGACACGACTTCCGCCCCGAATACCTCGGCCTGTCGGCGCTGCACGAGCGCTTCCCCGAGGTTCCGCGCATCGCGCTCACGGCCACGGCCGACGCCGCGACGCGCGCCGAAATCCTCGCCCGGCTCGACCTCGGCGAAGCGCGCGTGTTCGTCGCCAGCTTCGACCGCCCCAACATCCGCTACCGCATCGCCGAAAAAACCGAGCCGCGCCGCCAACTGCTCGATTTCCTGTCCGAACACACAGGCGAGGCGGGCATCGTCTACTGCAGCACGCGCAAGAAGGTCGAGGAAACCGCCGATGCGCTCAAGCAGGCCGGCCTCACCGCCTTGCCCTACCACGGCGGCATGGACAACGACACGCGCCGCCGCCACCAGGAAAGATTTCTGCGCGAGGACGGCGTCGTCATGGTCGCCACCCTCGCCTTCGGCATGGGCATCGACAAGCCCGACGTTCGCTTCGTCGCGCATCTTGATCTGCCGCGTTCGGTCGAGGGCTACTACCAGGAAACCGGCCGCGCCGGTCGCGACGGCGAGCCTGCCGAAGCGTGGATGGCGTGGGGCCTGCAGGACGTCGTCACCCAGCGTCGCTTCATCGACGAGGGCGAAGCCGAGGACGCGCACAAGCGCATCGGCCACGCCAAGCTCGACGCACTGGTCGGGTTGTGCGAAGCGGCCAGTTGCCGTCGCGTCGCGCTGCTTGCCTACTTCGGCGAAGCCAGCCAGCCGTGCGGAAACTGCGACGTCTGCCTCAATCCGCCCACGCTGTGGGATGGTACCGAGGCTGCGCAGAAGCTGCTCTCCGCCGTGTACCGCACCGGCCAGCGCTTTGGCGCGGGCCACGTCATCGACGTGCTGCTCGGCAAAACCACCGACAAGATCGACCGCTTCGGCCACAGCCAGTTGAGCGTCTTTGGCATCGGCGCCAAT
>JBLMYH010000074.1:0-3379 GCA_050258175.1 Hyphomicrobiaceae bacterium | reverse complement strand
GACCATCAGTTCAATGATCGTCAGGCCACGTTGGATGACCGGGAGTCTCACGCCGCGCATCGTCAGTTGTTCCAGAGTTGCGTCGTCACGACGAACTGCGCAGTCTGTGCCGCGCTCGGATTTGCATCGCGCACCGATGCGCGGCGATCGTCCCACTGGACGGTGATGGTCGCCTGATTGCCGTTGATCGCGATCGACCCGTCCGCCGCCGGCAGGACGGTCCGCATGCGCGTCATCCAGTCGTTGACGTCGTTCGTCACCGCCGTACCGCTCATCGTGACCGGGTAGGTTGCTCCGAGGGACAGGCTGTAGCTGCCCGCCTTGGAAGCGGCCATGTTGGCGCGCATTCGATCGGCCATGTCGTACGCGTATTGCGCGGCGATCCCGCGGTACAGCGCACCTTGGCCGACCCGCATACCACCAGCCTGCAGGCCGGCGAGCCCCAACAGGCCGATCGACAGGATCACGACAGCAACCAGCACCTCGATCAGGGTGACGCCGCGCTCGGTCGACTTGATGAGCATGAGAGGATTCATTTGCTGCTCGAACCTCATTTCAGTCACGCTATGGTGTCGGCGCCGTGCACGTGCCGCCGATGTTCGTCGTGCCATCGCCTTCCGGAATGCCATCGCCGTTGGCATCGAGGCCGACCCGGATTCGTCCCACTGCATTGACCAGGATCGCGCGCGATCGCGCGCGTCCGCCCTGCGCAAACGAGCCACCGTGGCAGATGACGATGATTCCAGGGTACGTCGTTGCGCCGTTTGCAGCGGTGTTGACGACTCGGCCGCCGGAGTCGAACGTGACCGCACCCGAGAATGTGGCATTCGAATACGCGGTCAGCGGCGTCGAGAGCGCGCCTCCCGTGCGAATCGTGGTGGTGGCGCCTGCCGCACAGGTGCCGGCAGGTATTGCCGGATTGGAGTCGACGCATAGCGTCCAGCCATTGCTCCAGTTACTCGAGCCGGCAGTGCTTCGCAGCGTGATCGGAACCCCTCGGCGCATCGCTTCGTTGCGCGCAGTTGCAAGCGCAGCTGCTAAATCGTTCGTGGTGGATTCCAGCCGGTTTCTTACGTAGAACTCCTGCATGTACGGTGCTGCCAGTCCGAGGAGGATCGCCAAGATGGCGACCACGATCATCAGCTCGATCAGCGTGAAGCCCCGCAGCCAAGACGCTGCCGCAGCCCTGCGACCGCCTCTGTTCGAGCAATGATCCGCGATGTTGTCCAAAGGCTTTTCCCGCCCCTTCTCCGCTACCGAGGGATTCTGTCCGCCGCCGCCCGGTGGCCGAAGCGCACAAAGCCGGTCGGCGGTCACCCCCCGACCGGCGGAAACGGGTGTGCGCCCACCCCGAAATGCCTCTGGCGGATCTGCATGAATACGTTCATCCGGCCGTCCGATATTCGACAGGGCGGACGTGAATATTCGACGGACAAACGGACCGGCAACGCTCAGCATCCGCTCTATCGGAGCCATGTCGATCGAACGGGGGACGGCCATGGAACATGCGGGCAAATGCATTCGCAAACAGCTAGGGACAACGGCGCTGGAACTCGTGATGGGCCTGTCGGTCGCCAGCGTTCTGACCTCGGCCGCCGTGCCCGCGTTCGACAAGCTGATGCGCAGCCGTCACCTCGTTCCGACCACTCACGAGCTCGTCACCACCCTGAATCTGGCGCGCAGTGAGGCGCTCGCGCGCGGCACGCGCGTCGCCGTTGCGGCGCGGAATGCCAACTGGGCCGAAGGATGGAAGGTCTTCGTCGACGCCAACAACAACGGCGCACACGACGCCGACGAGCCCGTGATTCGCGACTTTGCACCGGCAGCACCCGGCATGACGATCACGCCGAGTTTCGGCATCACTTACGCGGGAACGGTGCTGTCGTACGAAAGCATCGGCCGGCTGGCGCACCCAGGGAGTCACGGGCTCGTGCTTGGGCGACTGACCCTGGCGCAAGGCGGCGACGTGCGGTCGCTTTGCTTTGCCTCGCTGCGCGTGCGGGTCGTCAAGGCGGCGACGTGCAGCTAGCGTCTGTCTGGCGCGCCTGGCGGGACTCGAACCCACGACCCCTGGCTTCGGAGGCCAGTACTCTATCCACTGAGCTACAGGCGCGCAGGGCGGCGAAGGTTACGCGCTTTGCCCCGAGGCGTCCAACCAGGCGCTCGGGACGTCCGTCACACGTGCCACGGATATAATCCGCGCTCCGTTCACACCGTGTTTGGCGCGCAGTGCGCGTTGTCCCGTGCGATGCCCGGGCGCCGCATGCTCCCGGAGCCGACTTCATGTCCGATCAGCACTCCTCCCCCATCAAGACGCCACAGCAACTGGTCACCGTGATCGTTCTGGCGTTCGTGGTGCCGGTGCTCCTCATCGTCCTGCTGGTGAAGTTCGTGACCGGCGAGAAGACCAGCGGCGCGGGGTCGACATCGATGGAGCCGGAGGCGGTCGCCGAGCGACTGAAGCCGATTGGCAGCGTCGTGCTGGCGGAAGCCACGGGTCCAAAGGTGTTGCAGAGCGGCGAGGCCGTCTATAAGGCCGTGTGCTCTGCCTGCCATGCACTCGGAGTCGCGGGTGCACCCAAGACCGGCGACGTGGCCCAATGGGCGCCGCGCCTGAAGCAGGGCTTCGACACGCTGGTCAAGCATGCGACCGAGGGCTACAAGGGCATGCCGGCGAAAGGGGGCAATGCCGACCTGGATCCGATTGAAGTGGCACGCGCAGTGGCATACCTCGGCAATCAGGCGGGCGCGAAGTTCACGGAGCCGGAGGCTGCCGGAGCCGCCGCTCCCGCGGCGGGCGTCAAGCGCGCCGAGCGCACGGGCCAGCAGATCGTGCAGGCGGTGTGCAGCGGGTGCCACGCCGAAGGCAAGGGCGGTGCACCGAGGATCGGCCACTGGGAAGAGTGGAAGCCGCGCGTGGCCAAGGGGCTCAACGCGCTGCTGGACTCTGCGCTGCACGGCCACCGGGGGATGCCCGCCCGCGGCGGCATGCCTGACCTGACCGATGCCGAAATGCGGAAGGCGGTCGAGTACATGTTCGAAACGCAGGGCCGGCCGCCCGGTACTGCTGCGGCGGCACCGGCCGCTGTCGCAACGGCCGCCCCGGCGCCTGCTGCGGGCAAGTTGGACGCCAACGCCGGCGAGAAACTCTTCAAGCAGACCTGCAGCGCGTGTCACGCCACCGGCGCTGCCGGCGCCCCGAAAGTGGGCGACAAGGCCGCATGGGCGCCACGGATCAAGCTTGGCGTGGACGAGCTTGTGGCGATTGCGCTGAAGGGCAAGGGGGCAATGCCGCCTCGCGGAACAGCGATGAATGCGAGCGACGCCGAGATTCGGGCCGCCGTGGAATACATGGTGTCGAAATCCAAGTGACCCGGTA
>JBLMYH010000073.1:0-10081 GCA_050258175.1 Hyphomicrobiaceae bacterium | reverse complement strand
CCACATCGTCACCATCGCGCCGCGGTCGTAGCCGACGCGCGGCGGCTGCACGACGCCGCGCCGTACCGCCAGCTGCTCGTTGCGCTCGTCCACCAGCCGCACGGTGCCCGCCGCCGCCGCTGGCGCGACGGCGCGGAAACGCGCCGCGATCGCGTCCAGACCGCTCGCATCAGTCATGCGGCGTACGCTACCGCACGGACGCGGCGAGCGAAATACGATCGAATCCCCGGCCTGAACGCGTCGCCCCGTCGGTCGTGCGTCGTGACACGCGAGCCGCGGCACCGCTCCCCCGTCACGACTCACCGCCCGACGGTGACGCCTCGTCCGCTCACGACCCCGTCCACGTCACCTGATGAGCCGTGTAGTTCAGGTAGAAGTACCAGCCCGGCTGTCCGAGCGGACCGATGTCCTTGGCGGTGTGGGCCGCACACGAGCCGCTGCCGCCGGGCAGCTGCTTGCTGAGCGGCTGGCCGCCGATCAGCGGCAGCGTCGAGGGCAGGAGGATCGCATCGGCGTCGGTCTCGCTGAGGAAGCCGAACATCAGCCCGTCGATCAGCTGGCCGGCCGGATCGCCGACGTACGTCGCCGAGGCGCGCACATTCTGCAGCGGGATGGTGAAGACCCCGAACGGGAAGGTGACGGTGACCGGCGTGGTGCTGAAGCACGGTGCGGCCGACGTCGTGATGGCCGGACTGTACGAACCGCTGTTGTTCGGCCCGGTGGTGCCGGCGAGCGGTGTCAGGCAGACCCCGGACGACTGATTGGCGTAGGTGGTCGACTGCGGCGGGTTGGCGTCGGGGCTGCACACCTCGCCGCCGAGGGGTGTGGTGCAATCGGCGGTGGCGATCTCGACGTCCGCTCCCGCCAGCGGCGGCTGCGACAGCGGGCGGAACAGGGCGAGCAGGCTGAGATCGAGCAGGCCGTTCATGTCGGCGTCGGTGGTGATCTGCGTGGTGATCTGGCCGTTGACGGAGAAGCCGAGCACGCCGGGCGGATTGGTGACGTCGTTGCAGCTGATCAACACCAGCACGAAGACGTGCGGATCGCGCAGGGCCAGCGAGTCGATGCGGAACACCACCGGCGGAATCGCCGTCGGCGTCGGCGTCGCGGTCGGCGTGTCGGTGATGGTCGCGGTCTGCGTCGACGTCGCGGTCTCCGTCGCGGTCGCCGTCTCGGTCCCGGTCGCGGTGGCGGTGCTGCCGGGCGGCACGGTGTTGGTCGGCGTCGGCGTCGGCGTGTCGGTGCGCGTGACGGTCGGGGTGCGGGTGTTGGTCACCGTCGGGGTCGCCGTGCGCGTCGCGGTCTGGGTGAACGTCGCGGTGGCGGTCGAGGTCGCGGTGACGGTGACGGTCAGCGTGCTGGTCGGGGTCGGCGTCGGCGGGATGCAGGCACTCGACGGCCCCTTGATGATGACCGAGTCGGCGAGATTCTTCTTGAAGGTCGACGGCGGCGCCTCGAAGTGGCCGCAGTAGCTCACGGTGGCGACGGTGAGCTGCGTTTCCAGAAACGCGATCGGGCCGCCGATGGCGTTGACGCCGTACTGATCGCCGCGGATCTTGAACTGCAGCTTGCCGCCGGTCGGCTTGCTCGAGAACTTGATCTGCGCCACGCCGCCGAGGCTGGCGAGCGGGTCGTCATAGATGTAGCCGGCGCTCACCGCGCGCCAGTTGTTGCAGTCGAGCAGCGTCAGGATCTCGTCGCCGTCGGTCTTCAGGCGGACCGAGGAGGTGGAGGGGCAGAGCGGGCTCGGCAGGACGCCGTTCAGCGCCGGCTCCTTGACGAACTTGATCGTCGCCTTGTCGCTCGCGGTGCCGGCCTTGTCCTTCAGCTTGGCGACCTTGCCGGCCGTGAGCGCGATGTCCGCCGCGCCAGCCGGCGCGCTGCCGATCGTCAGGACGATCGCCACCATCAGCCCGAGCGTTCGCTGCATGTGCCCCCTTCCTCTCCGGGACCATGCGAGCTCGGCCCCCTGGGCCGTCCCCTTCGCACGTCCCCCAGCCGCCGCCCGCGGACGACGACCGTCCCGAGTATGCGCCTACTTCGCGGCCAACAGTCAACGCCGCATCGCATACCCGCCGGCGGGGACCGGGCGCGTTTGGATTGACCGAGGCGCCGGGCGGACTAAAAGACTGCCCATGCGCGTCAGCCCGCAGGCAGGCAAACCCGCGACGCCGTCGATGCTGGTCGACGTGCCCAAACTGATCACCGCCTACTACACCGAGCGGCCCGACCCGGGCGTGGCGGCGCAGCGGGTGGCGTTCGGCACCTCCGGACACCGCGGCTCGTCGCTCGAGCACGCTTTCAACGAGTGGCACATCGCCGCGATCACGCAGGCGATCTGCCTCTACCGCAAGGGACAGAAGATCAGCGGGCCGCTGTTCCTCGCCATGGACACGCACGCGCTCTCGATGCCGGCCTTCGCCACCGCCCTCGAGGTGCTGGCGGCCAACGGCGTCGACGTGATGATCAGCCAGGGCGACGAGTACACGCCGACCCCGGTCCTGTCGCATGCCATCCTGACGTACAACCGCGGCCGTGCCACGGCGCTGGCCGACGGCATCGTCATCACGCCGTCGCACAATCCCCCCGACAGCGGCGGCTTCAAGTACAACCCGCCCGACGGCGGCCCCGCCGACACCGACGTGACCGGGTGGATCCAGCGCAAGGCGAACGAGCTCCTGCAGGGCAGCCTGAAGGGGGTGCAGCGCGTCCCCTACGAGCAGGCGCGGCGCGCCTCCACCACCCGCCGCCACGACTACCTCGATGCCTACGTCGCCGATCTCGGCGCGGTGATCGACGTCGACGCGATCCGCGGCGCCACCATCCGCCTCGGCGTCGATCCGCTCGGCGGCGCCGGCGTGCACTACTGGGGGCCGATCGCCGAGCGCTATCGGCTCGATCTGACGGTGGTCAACGACGAGGTCGACCCGACCTTCCGCTTCATGAGCGTCGACTGGGACGGCAAGATCCGCATGGATCCGTCCTCGCCCTACGCCATGCAGCGGCTGATCGCGCTCAAGGATCGCTTCGACATCGCCTTCGCCTGCGACACCGACCACGACCGGCACGGCATCGTCACAAAAAATGCAGGCTTGCTGCCGCCCAACCATTACCTTGCAGTCGCCATTTTCTATCTGTTCCAGCATCGACCGGAGTGGAGCAAGGGGGTGGCGGTAGGCAAGACGGTCGTCAGCAGCCAGATGATCGATCGCGTCGCCGCGAAGCTGGGCCGCACGCTCTACGAGGTGCCGGTCGGCTTCAAGTGGTTTGTGGAAGGGCTGCTCGACGGCTCGCTCGGCTTTGGCGGGGAAGAGAGCGCGGGCGCCTCGTTTGTCCGTAGGGATGGCAGCGTCTGGACGACCGACAAGGACGGCATCGTCCCGGCTTTGCTGTCGGCGGAGATTGCCGCGCGCATGGGCCGCGACCCTGGCGAAATCTACGGCGAGCTTGCGCGCGAACTCGGTGAGCCGGTTTATGATCGTGTCGAGGCGCCAGCGACCGCGGAGCAAAAACAAAGGCTGGCGCAGCTCTCACCCCAGCAGGTCCTGTCTGCAGAACTGGCTGGCGAAAAAATCCAGCGCATTCTCACCCGGGCGCCGGGCAACGGCGCGCCCATCGGCGGTTTGAAGGTTGTGGCGGAGAGCGGCTGGTTTGCAGCGCGTCCATCCGGTACCGAAGACATCTACAAGATCTATGCTGAAAGCTTTCGTGGCGAGGATCATCTGCGCCGCATCCAGAAAGAGGCGCAGACCATCGTCAGCGCTGCGCTGGCGGCAGCTCCGCAGTGATCCGGGATGGTGAAGAAGAACCCATGAGCGAACCAACACCCATCAGCCATCCCAAGCAGCGACTTTTAACAAAGGATGTCGAGGGATACGATGATCTGGCCGAGCTGGCCCTGGATATGCGTTCGTCGTGGAATCACGCCACCGACCGGGTGTGGCGGCAGCTGGATCCGGTGCTGTGGGCGCTGACCCAGAATCCCTGGGTGGTGTTGCAAACGGTGTCGCGGGACAAGCTCCAGCAGGTATTGGCCGAGCCCGCATTCCGCAAGAATCTTGACGATCTGGTGCAAGCCCGGCGCGATGCGGCGGAGGCGCCTGCATGGTTCCAGCAAACCCATCCGCAATCTCGCCTTAGCTGTGTTGCGTATTTCAGTATGGAGTTCATGTTGAGCGAGGCCTTGCCCATTTATTCGGGCGGACTGGGCAACGTGGCGGGCGATCAACTCAAGGCCGCCGGCGATCTGGGTGTTCCGGTGATCGGCGTGGGGCTGCTCTACCAGCAAGGCTATTTTCGCCAGGTGATCGACAGGGATGGCGCGCAACAGGCGCTCTACCCGTACAACGACCCCGGCCAGCTGCCGATCACCCCGCTGCGCAAACCGAGTGGCGAATGGTTGCGCCTGGAAATCGCTTTGCCCGGATACTCGGTCTGGCTGCGTGCCTGGCAGGTGCAGGTGGGTCGCGGGACGCTGTACCTGCTGGACAGCAATGACGCCGCGAATTACCCGGCGCATCGCGGCATTACCAGCGAGCTGTATGGCGGCGGGCCGGAGTTGCGCCTCAAACAGGAACTGCTGCTCGGCATCGGCGGCTGGCGGCTGCTCGCCGCACTCGGCATTGCCCCCGAAGTCTGTCACCTGAATGAAGGGCATGCGGCCTTCGCCGTGCTGGAACGCGCGCGCAGCTTCATGGAGGTAAACAGGCTGAGCTTCCAGGCCGCGCTGGCCGTCACCCGTGCGGGCAACCTCTTCACCACGCACACGGCGGTGGCGGCTGGCTTCGATCGTTTCGCGCCGGCGCTCATCGAGCAATACCTCGGGGGCTATGCCGAGCAGCATCTCGGGATCACGCGCCACGACTTGCTCGCACTGGGCCGCCAGAACCCGAACGACACGTCGGAACCCTTCAACATGGCCCATCTGGCAATTCGCGGCAGCAGGGCGGTGAATGGCGTGAGCAGTTTGCATGGCAGGGTGAGCCGGCATCTGTTTGGGCCACTCTTTCCGCGCTGGCCGACGGAAGAAGTCCCGGTCGGGCACGTGACCAACGGCGTTCACATGCCGACCTGGGACTCGGCCCCGGCCGACGATCTCTGGACCGAGGCCTGTGGCAAGGACCGCTGGCTGGGAACGGTGGAGACCCTGGAACAGGACATTCGCCGTGTCTCCGACGCCAGGCTATGGCAATTTCGCACCGACGCCACTATGACGCTCGTTGAATACGCCCGCGAACGTTTGTCCAGGCAACTGGCCGCATCCGGTGCGTCGCCCGAGTCGGTTGCTGCGGCGAAGCATCTATGTGACTGCAATATCCTGACGCTGGGCTTTGCACGTCGCTTTGCGGCCTACAAGCGGCCGAATCTGCTGCTGCACGACCCGGAACGGCTGCTGCGCCTGCTGACGAATCCGCAGCGTCCGGTGCAGATCATCATGGCCGGCAAGGCCCATCCCGCAGACCGGGCAGGCCAGGCCCTGATCGAGCAATGGATGCATTTCATCCGGCGGCCCGAGGTGCGCCCGCATGTGGTTTTCCTCAGCGATTACGATATGCATCTGACCGAGCAGCTGGTGCAGGGCGTGGATGTCTGGCTCAACACGCCGCGCCGCCCCTGGGAAGCGTGCGGCACTAGCGGCATGAAGGTGCTGGTCAACGGCGGCATCAATTTGTCCGAACTGGACGGCTGGTGGGCGGAAGCCTACACGCCGGAGGTGGGCTGGGCGCTGGGGGATGGGCAGGAGCATGACAACGATCCCGCGTGGGACGCCGTCGAAGCGGAAACCCTCTATGACCTGCTCGAGCGCGAGGTGATCCCCGAGTTCTATACGCGCGACGAGCAGGGCATTCCCACTGCCTGGGTTGCGCGGATGCGGGAAAGCATGGCGCGACTGACACCGCGCTTCTCCACCAACCGCGCGGTATGCGAATACACCGAGCAATACTATCTCCCGGCCGCTGCAGCCTACCGTGAGCGGGCTGCCGACAACGGCGCAATCGGCGTGGCGCTGGTTGATTGGCGGCGCGCGCTGGATCAAAAATGGGCCGCGCTGCGCTTTGGCGAAGTGAAGGTAAAGACTGACAGCGGGCAGCACATATTTGAAGCGCAGGTGTATCTCGACGAGCTCGATCCGGAGACGGTGCGGGTCGAGCTTTATGCCAATGGCGTTGACGGTGCGCAATCTGTGCGGGTGGAGATGCAGCGCGTGCGGCAACTGGTGGGCGCAACCTACGGCTACGTTTATCGCGTGGAGGTGCCTGCAACCCGCCCGGTTACGGACTATACGGCGCGAGTGGTGCCGCACCGTGATGACGTGACGGTTCCCCTGGAAGATTCTCATATCCTGTGGCAGCGATGATTCGATGAGCAGGAAGGCAGTTGAACGCCCGCTGAATGATTACGTGGCCGAGGTTGCCGAACGCACTGAAGTTCGGCGGGGCGTTCCTTTGCCTTTGGGAACCCATGAGGACCGGGGGGGCGTCAACTTCGCCTTGTTCAGCCGTCACGCCAGCCGTGTTCGGCTGGAGTTGTTTGATCTTCCGGGAGCCACAACGCCCGCCAGAGCGATTGATCTCGATCCCGCGCACAACCGCACGGGTGACGTGTGGCACGTCTGGGTTGAAGGGATCCGTCCCGGTCAACTCTATGCCTACCGGCTGGACGGCCCGTACCAACCCGAAGAAGGACATCGTTTCAATTTCAACAAGCTGCTTCTGGATCCCTTTGCGACGGCGATCTCTCAGGTGCCCAACTGGGACTTCGGGCCGGCGCGCGGATACGATCCGGCGGCGCCGGGGCGAGACCTGGTTTGCTCCAAAGTCGACGATGCCGGCGCCATGCCGAAATGCGTGTACACGCACGAACACTTCCATTGGCAGGACGACCTTCCGCCCAGACACCCCTGGTCGACGACAATAATTTATGAAATCCACATCCGTGGTTTCACCATTCATCCGAACGCCCGCGTGGAACATCCCGGCACCTACCGCGGCCTGATGGAGAAGATTCCCTATCTGAAAGCGTTGGGCGTGACGGCTGTGGAATTGATGCCCGTTTACGAGTTCAACGAATGCCAGGTCCTGGGCATCGATCCGCAAACGGGCAAGCCGCTCAGAAATTACTGGGGCTACGATCCCGTCTCCTTCGTGGCGCCGAAAGCCTCCTACAGCAGTGCGGGCGGCCTGGGTCAGCAGAAGCTGGAGTTCAAGGAGATGGTGCGGGCGCTGCATCACGCCGGTATCGAAGTGATCCTGGATGTCGTGTTCAATCACACGGCGGAGGGGAACGAACTGGGCCCAACCCTGTGCTTCCGCGGGATCGATAACGCGATTTTCTACATGCTGGCGTCAGACCAGCGCTACTACAAGAACTACGCGGGCACCGGCAACACCATCAATGCCAATCACCCCGTGGTGCGGGATCACATCCTGGGGGCGCTGCGCTACTGGGTGGTGGAGATGCATGTGGATGGGTTCCGCTTTGACCTGGCATCCGTGCTCGGGCGCGGCAGCAGCGGCGAGCTGCTGGCCAATGCTCCGCTGCTCGAACGGATCGCCGAGGACCCGATCCTGAGAGACGTGAAGATCATCGCCGAGGCGTGGGACGCCGCCGGTGCCTACGAGGTGGGCAGCTTTTCGGAACGGCGCTGGGCGGAATGGAATGGCCGCTACCGGGACGATGTCCGGCGTTTCTGGCGCGGCGATGAGGGGATGCTCGGCCTGTTCGCCAACCGCATCTGCGGCAGTGCTGACCTCTACGCCGTATCGGGCAAAGGTCCCGAGGGCAGCATCAATTTCGTCACCTGCCACGACGGCTTCACGCTGAACGACCTGGTGAGCTATCGCGACAAGCACAATGTGGCGAACGGGGAAAACAATGGTGACGGCAGCGACGCCAACTTCAGCGAGAACTACGGCGCCGAAGGCGAGACGAGGGATGCCGGGATCGAGGCTGTGCGCACGGTGCAGATCAAGAATTTCCTGCTGACGTTGCTGGTCTCGCGCGGGGTTCCGATGCTGCTCGGCGGGGACGAATTTCGCCGCACCCAAGGCGGCAACAACAACGCCTGGTGCCAGGACAACGAAACCAGCTGGATTGACTGGCGCTGCCTGGAACAGCACGGCGAGATCTTCCGCTTCACTCGCGGCATGATCGCCTTGCGTCGCGCCCACCCCATCCTGAGCGAGGAGCGGTTTTACACGGACGCGGATATCCGCTGGTTTGGCCCAAAAGGGGGACTGCCCGACTGGGCCAACCCGAAAGAAAAACAGTTTGCCTGTCTGATTCAGGAAGACGCGCGGCGCGCACTTTGCCTGCTGTTCAATGCCGGCATCGATGCGGTCGATTTCGAATTGCCCCCCATCCCGCCGGGGAGCCGGTGGCATCTGGCCGCAGACACCTCGCTGGAAACGCCCCAGGATCTGGTTGCTGCAGGCGAGGAGCCGCTTTGTGAGGATCCACATGCTTACCGCCTGAGCCAGCGGTCCAGCGTCATATTGCTGGCTCGGTGAACAAGCCGCCGAAGTTGGCAGGTGGCGTCGATGGCGGCTATATGAAAAGAGCGATGTTGATCACGGCATCGATAATGGATGGCGGCGCCCTGTCGCCGAATGAGGAGGTCTTATGTTGAAAGGTATCGTTCTAGGCGTAGCGTTGACGCTTGCCGTTGCCGTGGTCGGCGCTTACTTGCTGGTGCGAAGCGGACTCATTCCGGCCAATGCCGATGCAACCCCCGGTCGGTTGGAAACCTGGATGGCCGGTACTTCGCTGGATGCGACATTGAGTCGCGAGGCCCCGAAGGGGAAGAATCCGGTGGCGCTGACCGAGCGTAATCTCCTCGCGGGCGTTCATCTTTTCGCGCAGAATTGCGCGGTCTGCCATGGTTCGGCGAAGGGGGATGCAGCGGCATCTCCGATCGCGAAAGGCCTTTATCAAAAGCCGCCGCAATTGGCGACCGAAGGGGTTGAGGACGACCCGGAGGGCGATTCGTTCTGGAAGATCAAACACGGCATTCGTCTGACCGGCATGCCTTCGTTCGGTCACACCCTCAGCGATCGGGAGATCTGGACGCTCGCGCTTTTCCTCAAGCATATGGACCAGTTGCCGCCCGCGGTGCAGCAGACCTGGGAGCAAGTCCAGAATTGGCCGGTGGCATCCGTGAACGCGGAGACTCGCCGCTAGCCTGTTCGGGCGCCCGCCAGGTTGTCTATATTTGAAAGCAGCCCATTGTTCGCGCAGGTCGCGAAAGGTTTGGGATTCGCAGCATTCTTCACACGGCATACCGCTCCCCATGCGCAAGACTGGCTCCAGACGGATTGCTGAACAGAGACGCTGGCATAGGTGAAACCGGCTAAACCGCACATCCTGACGATCAACGGCGGCTCGTCGAGCATCAAGTTCGCGCTGTTCGAAGCCGGCGACTCGCTGCGGCGGGTAGTGGCTGGCGGGGTTGAGCGGATCGGGCTTCCGGACGCCCGCTTGTGGGTGAAGGACCTGAACGCAGCTGGGGATCTGTCACGGCCGGTGACGGCAACTGATCACGCCGTGGCGGTCGAAGCGCTGATGGACTGGATCGAGGAACACAGCGGGCAAGGTGCCTTGTCTGCGGTGGGGCATCGCGTGGTGCATGGCGGACCGAACTATTGCGCGCCGCAACGCATCACGGCGGAAATGATCGAGGAACTGCGCGGGCTTAGTTCATTCGATCCCGAGCACCTGCCGGAGGAGATCCTGTTGACCGAGGCGTTCCATCGCCGCTTTCCCGATCTTCCCCAGGTGGCCTGTTTTGACACGGCTTTCCACCATGATCTGCCGCGCGTGGCGCAACTGTTGCCTATCCCGCGCCGCTATGAAGCACTGGGGGTGCGGCGCTACGGGTTTCACGGCCTGTCGTATGCGTTTCTGATGGAGGAACTCGGCCGCTTGGCCGGAATGGAAACGGCGCAAAGCCGGGTCATTCTTGCCCACCTCGGCAATGGCGCCAGCCTGGCGGCGGTGTGCCATGGCAAACCCGTCGACACCAGCATGGGCTTCACCCCGTCTGCCGGGGTGCCGATGAGCACCCGCTCCGGCGATCTCGATC
>JBLMYH010000072.1:0-12371 GCA_050258175.1 Hyphomicrobiaceae bacterium | reverse complement strand
TCTCCGGGTCGAGGCATTAACGGGTGGATTCGCTGGCAAAGGGGCGCATCAGGTCGACCTGCTTGATCAGGCTCGGGTCGACCAGGCGCGGGAGGATCGAGTTGATGCGCACGAACAGCTTTTCGGGCCAGCCGAGGTAACGTTCGCGATCCTCGCGCTCGATGGTGGCGATGACGCTGGCGGCGACGCTTTCCGGCTCGTCCTGGTTCATCTTCAGGGCGTTCGCCATGCGTGTGACCACGTTGCGGTTGAAGGCGGTCTTGGTGAAGCGCGGGGCGACGTAGGTGACGCCGATTCCGGTGCCCGCCAGCTCGCGCCGCAGTGCCTCGGAAAAACCGCGCAGCGCGAACTTGCTGGCCGAATAGGAGGCGAAGCAGGGAAAGCCGATGGAGCCGAAAATCGACCCCACGTTGACGATCCGTCCCCGTCCTTTTTCCAGCATGTGCGGCAGAACGGCGTTGGCCAGCGCGATCGGTGCGATGGTGTTGACCTGGAACAGCGTGGCCATGTCGGCAGCGCTCTCCTGGGCAAAGAACCCGAAGTTCTGCACCCCGGCGCAGTTGATCAGGATGTCGATGCTCCCAACTTGCTGGAGCGCCTTCTCGATCAGGCGGGCCGGGGTGCCGGGCTCCGCGATGTCGCCGCTCAGCGTCAGTACCTTGCTGCCCGAACCGCGCAGCTCCGTGGCGAGGCTTGCCAGCTTGTCGTCGTCGCGATTGACCAGAATCAGCGAAGCCCCGCGCCAGGCGAGTTCGCGGGCAATGGCGCCGCCGATGCCGCCGCTGGCGCCGGTGATCAGAACCGTGCTGCCGGATATGTTCATGTGTTCTCCTGGGGGTCGATGCTGCGTAAAACATTGCCGTAGAGGCGGAAGAAAGTGCGGGCGTTGCGCACGACAGCGTCGCGGTCGTCCTGCGCGTCGAGCCGGTTGACCAGTTGCTCGAAATCGCCGATGTGTTCCTGGTCGAGCGTGCCGTGGCTGCTCAGGTAGGTGAAGGCCGAAGGGGGCAGGCCGAGCCCCTCCTGCAGCGCATGGGCCGCATTCGACGCGAGGCTGACGCTGGTTCCTTCGAGCACGTACACCATGCCGAAGAAGCCGACCGGATTGCGCCGCATCACCGTATCGTAGGCATAGGCGACCATCGCATCGGTATCGAAATCGGGGTGGCTGACCCTGACGGCCTCCGCGTCGCCGCCGGCGGCTGCGATGTCGTTGAGGATCCACTCGTGATGGCCGAGTTCTTCCTCGATGTAGTGGGCGATTGCACTGCGCAGCCATTCCTGGCGGTCGCTCAGCCGCGCGCCGCAGGCCATCATCAGCGGCACGGTGTGCTTGACGTGGTGGAAGGCCCGGGTGAGGAAGTCGAGGTAGTGCTGCCGACTGACCCGGCCCGACAGCGCAGCGGTGATCACGGGGGTCGAGAACAGGGCGGCGCGGTCGGCGGCGGTGGCTTGCTGAAGCTGCGGGTAGAAATCCATGGGGTCCGGTTTGTTTCAGGGTTGATACAGGGCGTCGATCTGGGCGGCGTACTGCCCGAGGATGGCGCTCCGGCGCAGGCGGCCGTTCGGCGTCGACAGCCCGTTGCCGGCGGTGAAGGGCTCGGCGGCCGGGATCCAGGCGCGCACCCGGGCATAGTCGGGAAGCCGGCGGTTGGCCGTGGCCAGCGCGGCCTCGACGGCCTCCGGCGGGGTCCCGGGGCGGCGCACGATCACCGCGCAGTTGAACGGCCGGGCTTCGCCGAAGAGGGCGGCCTGGGCGATCGCCGGATCGGCGGCCAGTTCGCCTTCCACCCACTCGGGCGCGACGTTGCGGCCGAAGGAGGTGACGAACATGTTCTTCTTGCGTCCGCTGAGGAACAGGAAGCCGTCGGCATCCAGGTGGCCGAGGTCGCCGGTGGCGATGAAGTCGGGCTCGGGGCACGCGCTGGCGTCGCCCAGATAGCCGAGCGAGCGCAGGCCGTGGATCAGGATTTCGCCGTCGTCGGCGAAGGCGATGCGCAAATGCGGCAGGGGCTTGCCGACGCTGCCGCGCCGGCTTTCGCCGGGGCGGTTGACGGCGACGACGGAGGCGCATTCCGACAGGCCGTAGCCTTCATGAACGGGCAGCCCCAGCGCGCTCGCCTCTTGCATCAGGCGCACTGCGACCGGCGCGCCGCCGACGGCCAGGTAACGCAGGCCGCGCGGCAGCGGCGCGCCCGCCTGGGCTGCCGCCACCATCTCCTGCAGCATCTGCGGCACCATGATCGCGGTGCTGGCGTGCCATGCGGCCAGCGCGGCCAGCAGGCACCCGATATCCAGCCCGGAACTGCCGGCAAGCCCCACCGTGGCGAGCCCGGGCAGGCAGACGGTCGCGCCCGCCAGCAGCGGCGTGTAGAGCCCGCCGATATTCTCCAGCAGGGTGCTGAGCGGAAGCAGGCAGAGATGGCGGTCGTCGCAGGTGGCCGCGCTGGCGACGCGCAGCGATTCGGCCACGGTTTCCATCGTGTCTTGTCCCAGACAGACGCCTTTCGGTTCGCCGGTGGTGCCCGATGTGAACGTGACCTTGTGCGTGCCGGCGGGCAGCGCGGTGGCGGCGGCGGCTTGCAGGCGCACCCGCTGCAGCGTGCCATAGAAGGGTTCCGCAGCGAGGCCGGGCTGCTGCAGTGCGGCCAGCAGGCGCGCCGGCTGGTCGGTCAGCACCTGGTCGACCGCGGCGGTCTTGAGCACGTGGGCAAGCTGGGTCGGCGAAAAGAACAGCGGCAGCGGAACGTTCGGGATGCCGGCCGCATGCGCCGCCAAGTCGGCCAGTGCCCAAGCCCTGCCGTTGTCGGCGAGGATCGCGATGGCGCGCGGGGCGCTTGCGCGCAGCCGGTCGGCCAGGCCCTCAATTTCGCCCGGCAGTTCGCCATAGGTGAGCGCACCGTATTCATCCTGCAGCGCCACCTTGCGGGGAAGGTTCACCGCAAGGCGCTGCAGGGCCGCGAGGAGTTGGCTCATGCGGCCGCTCCGGCGGCGCAGCAGCGGGGCGGATCCGGCAGGCGCATGGCCCGATAGCCGGCCTCGACGTTGCCGGCCAACACGCGCGGGGCATGCTCGTAATAGCTTCCCCAGGCGCCCCGCTCTTCCGCCGGGATGCGGTCGGCGGTGGCCGCCTGGATATCGAGCGGGAACAGGCCGAGGCGGCAAAAGGCGTTGCGCAGGCCCGTGGTTCCGGTGAACACCACCCATTCGTAGCCTTCCTGGTGCAGCTGATCGGTCAGCAATGCGATCATCGCGCGCGCCGACCCCGCAAAGGCGCCGGAGAAATGGCCGACCTCGACGATGAGGCGGCGCTCGATCCGTCTGCCGGTGCGCGCGGAAATCACCTGTTCGATCGGCGCGTCGAGATATTGCTCGAGAAACAGGTTGCGGCTGGCCGAGCGCAGGCCGAACGCGCCACAGAGGTCGCCATCGCGGTTGCGCACGCTGAACAGGCGCGGCATGAAGGCTTCGATGCGCGAGCCGTAACTGGCGGCGAAGCGCTGGCTGATGAAGGCTTCGGCGACGGCGCGGTTGCCGCCGATGTGCTCGACCAGTTCGAAGAACGCAGGGCTCGCCGTTGCGGCTGCCAGGGCGGCATTCCCGCCTGGCGCGTTGTCCGCGGACAACGCGGGTTTCAATGCGGGGGCGGCCAGCTGGGATTCGAACGGCGACAGGCACGCGGCGGAGTGGGACGGCATCGGGTTGCTCGACAGAAGGTGCGGCGCAGGCCACACGACAGCCAGGGAATTGCAATACCGATGCCAGCAGGCAGGTCGAGCCGGAAGTATTTGCTAAGTCATTGATCGGACGTAGAGAAATGAATCCGTTGCGGATGGCTTGGGCATCCGCCGGACCGGTCTTCCCGCGCATTCTGCAAGTCTTGTCGACCAATCTTGCAGTCGCCAACTATTTGGAACAGAGGGGCACCTCGCCGACGCTGAGGACGACATCGACCCCGTGTGCGGGAACGCAGGTTGAGACATAGCCGATCGCGCCCGGCGTGGAACGCACGAACAGGATGACCGCTTCCTCCGAGGCGAGGACGTGCGGCGGCAGCACACCGTGGAAGTAGCGTTCGCGCCAGTAATCCTCCAATTCTTCCGGCGGATGGCCCAGGATCGCTTGCGAGAAGGCGCGGCGCAGCGGGTGGGCCGGCGGCAGGTTGACCGGCTGGATGCGCGTTCCGCTTTCCCAGTAGTTCTGCTTGCGCTTGAAAATCAGCGCGACCGCCTCGCGCGTCAGCCGATGGTCGGTGGCGCCCGGCGCGGCGATGACGGCGAACGGCAGGTCGGCCGCCGCGGCGGCCGGCAGGAACAGAGCGAGGCAGAGCACCAGCAGGGACGGCATGGTCGGCATGCGGGCGCGTCAGAACAGGAGACTGAGCGAGGACATGAAACCTTCGGGGGCGTCGATGGTGTTGTGGGTGGCCGCGTTCCATTCCGCCTTCAGCACGATCGCTGGCGTGATCCGGTAATTCAGGCCGGCGACCCACAGCCGGGTGGCCACGGCTTCCCGCGCCTTGCGGTAGATTTCGTAGCGGCCGACGGCATAGAGTTTTTCCGTGAGCGGAACCACGAGCTGGCCGAAGAGGCCTCTTTCATCCCAGTCGCTGCCGTTGTCGGAAAAGCGGTAGACGCCCTCGCTGCTGATCTCGTAACGATTGCGCGACCATACGAAGTCGGCGCCGACCAGCTGTTTCTTTTCGTCGGGGGTCCTGTCCTGCTCGAAGGTGGCATAGGAAAAACCGATCTGCCCGTCTGCCAGCAGGGGAAAGGCCACGTGAGCGCCGACGGCCTCACGAAACGGATCCAGGGTCGGGTTGGTGCGGGGCTCGCTGCCTTTTGACGCATAGAGCGAGTAGTCGGTGCCGTGCGCCAGGTTGGGCAGCGTTCCGTTGAGCATCAGCCCCGTCGCGTTGGTGGGAAATATCTTGGTGGTGACCAGGGGGCGCGACGTCGTCCACACCAGCGGCGTGGCGTGGATGAGGTTCCAGCGGCCGATGGGCGTGAGGAATTTGCCGGCGCGCAGCGTGGTCGTATCGCTCAGCGCGTAGTCGACATACAGCCGCTCCAGCGCCAGGTAGCGGTTTTCGCCTTCGACGTCGGAAACCGGCGTCGCCAGCACATTCTCGTAGTCGAGTTCGGAGAAAAACTTCCAGCGGCTCTCGCCCTGCCACCAGACGAACAGGCTCAGGTTGTCGAGGGCGGTGCGCGCGGGGGCATGGCGCAGGTGTTCAAAACTGGCGGTCGCATACCCGCCCAGCGTGAACCCGCTATCCCCTAGCTGGAGACCTTCACCGAGCCGGTAGTCGAGGTCGGAAAATGCGCCATCCGCGGCGGCCGCCTGTCCGCAGGTGAGCGCCAGCACGAGCGTGACCGCCCATTGCGTGGCAGCACGGAGGGCGGGATGTGTGCGCGAAACGGTCGGCGGAGCCATTGCGGATTTTTCATGTTCTTCCCGCGTTCCGGCCTCATTCCAGACTTTCATTCGGCTACCATCCTCACTGTGACCATACGCAAGACGCTCCTCATCGCTTTCCTCAGCGTCGGCCTTTTGCCCGCCATACTTCTGGCCAGCCTGGCTTTTGTCAAGGCGCGCGAGGCAGTGCAGGCGGAGATCGAACGCAACCTCTCCATCCAGGCGGTCGGGGTCGCCGCGGACATCGACAAGATGATGTTCGAGCGTCTGCAGAACGCAGCCACCTGGAGTCATCTCGACATCATGCAGGACCTGCAGGTCCACGACGTGGACAAGCGGCTCTCCCATTTCCTGTCCGATCTGCACGCGGGCTACAAGGACGTCTACCTCAGCCTGTCCTGCGTCGACCGCAACGGACAGGTCGTCAGCAGCAGCGAGGCGCGCCAGGTCGGCCAGCGGGTGGCGAGCCGGCCGGTCTGGCTCAACGCCCTTGTGTCCGGAGCAAACGTGGAACTCGAATCGCCGGGCGCAACCGATGACGGCGCGCTGGTGATGCGGGTGCCGGTGACCTCGACCTACGCTGCGGGCACGCTCGGCCAGCTGCGGCTGAAACTCGACTGGACGGAGATCGACGACGTGCTGGATCAGGCCACCAGCGGCGACGGTCGCACCCTGGCTGTGCTCGACCGCGAAGGGCGGCTGATCGCCGCGTCCCGCGAACTGCGCACGCGCGGCATGCTGCTGGGCAAGGTGCTCGCCGCGTGGCGCAACGGGACGGCGACAGGTCCGACCGTGTCGCTGCGGCCGGGCGCGCCGGTGGCGGATTCCGACGTCATCGTCGGCGCCGCGCGCTCGCACGGCTACGCCAACTTCGCCGGCTTTGGCTGGACCACGCTGATCATCCAGCCGGTCGACCAGGCGCTCGCCCCGGTGCACCGCATGGCGCTCATCTTCCTCGGCCTGCTCGGCCTCATCATGCTGCTGACCTTTTCCATGGCCACCTGGGTCAGCCGGGAGATCGCCCGCCCGGTCACCGCCCTGACCGGATTCGCCCGCAGCTACATGCGCAACAAGGTGCTGCAGGCACCGCCGGTCGCGCGCGGGGGCGAGGTCGGCGAACTGACCGATGCCTTCGTGCAGATGGTGCGCGACATCGACCAGTCGCAGCAGAATCTGGTGCGCGCCTCGAAACTGGCTGTGGTCGGCGAGATGTCCTCGGTGATCGCGCACGAGGTGCGCACCCCGCTCGGCATCCTGCGTTCCTCGGCACAGATGCTGCAGCGCGAATCCGGCATCAGCGAAGAGGGCCGCGAACTGGTGGGCTTCATCGAAAGCGAGACCGAACGGCTCAATCGCCTGGTGTCGGCCATGCTCGATACCGCCCGCCCGCGCGCGCCGTCGTACGCGGCGGTGGACATGCACGACCTGATCGGGAAGAGCATCGCCATGCTCGGCGCGCAGGCCGGCAAGAAGCGGGTCAGCGTGACCGCTGCGCTGCGGGCGGCCAGGCCGGTGATCGAGTGCGACGAGGAACAGATCACCCAGGTCCTGCTCAATCTGTTGATGAATGGCCTGCAGATCCTTGATCATGGCGGCCGTATCGAACTGGCCACCCGCGACGAGGACGGCTTTCTCACCATCGAAATGGCCGACGACGGGCCCGGCATCGACCCGGCCGAGCGCACCCGCGTGTTCGAGGCCTTCTTCTTCAAGCGCGAAGGCGGCATCGGACTGGGCCTCGCCATCGTGCAGCAGATCGTGAACGCCCACGGCGGCGAAATCGAGGCGGCGGAAAGCCGGCTCGGCGGCGCGCTGTTCCGCATTCGCCTGCCGCGCAGACAATCGGGAGAAACATGAAAGGCAAGCAGATTCTCGTCGTGGACGACGAGCCCAAGATGCGGCGCGTCCTCGAAATCATGCTGCAGAAGATGGGGCATCGGGTGCTCGGGGCGAGCAACGGCGTCGAAGCGCTCGCGCTGTTCCAGGCTAACAGCGTCGATCTCGTCATCACCGACCTGCGCATGCCTGAGATGAACGGACTCGAGCTGCTGGCCGCCCTGCGCGCGCAGGGGTCGGATGTGCCGGTGATGGTGATCACCGCGCACGGCACGATCGAGACCGCGGTGGAGGCGATGAAGCATGGCGCCAGCGACTACATCCTGCGGCCGTTCGACATCGACGTGGTGGAACTCGCCGTCGGGCGCGTGCTGAACGGCGCCGAGGTGGCGCAGCAGAATGCCTTCCTGCGGCAGGAGATCGATCGCGGCTGGGATGCCTTCGTCGGCGTCAGCAAGCCGATGCAGGCGGTGTACGAGCTGATCCAGCGCGTCGGCCCGAGCAAGGCGTCGGTGCTGATCACCGGCGAAACGGGTACCGGCAAGGAACTGGCCGCGCGCGCGCTGCACCATGCCTCGCCGCGCCGCGACAAGCTGTTCGTTCCGATCAATTGCGCGGCGATCCCGGCCGACATCCTGGAGAGCGAGCTGTTCGGCTACGAGAAGGGCGCCTTCACCGGCGCGGTCAAGGAACGCATCGGCAAGTTCGAACTGGCGGACGGCGGCACGATCTTCCTCGACGAGCTGACCGAAATGCCGATGGCGCTGCAGGCCAAGCTGCTGCGGGTGCTGCAGGAAAACACCATCGAGCGCCTCGGCGGCAACCGCGTCATCGACCTCGACCTGCGCGTCATTGCGGCCACCAACCGCGACCCGCTGGAGAGCGTGCGGGCGGGCACGCTGCGCGAAGACCTCTATTACCGGGTCAACGTGTTTTCGATCGAGCTGCCGCCCTTGCGCGAGCGCAGCGAAGACATCGGCGGACTGGTCGAGCACTTCATCGCCAAGCATGGCCATTCGCCGGCGGCTACCCGCCTCACCCCGCGCGCGCTCGAACGCCTGCGCGAATACGACTGGCCGGGCAACGTGCGCGAGCTGGAAAACATGGTGGAGCGGGCGTTGATCCTGAGCGGCGGCGGTCCGCTGGACGAGCAGCATTTCCTGCTCAACCCGCGCGCTGCCGAAAGCCGGACCAGGCTCGCCGTCCCCGCGGGCGAGAGCCAGAAGGCGCCGCCGCCACTCAACCAGGCGGTCGAAGACCTCGAGGCGCGCCTGATCGACGAAGCCCTGGCCCAGGCCGAAGGCAACAAGGCCCGTGCCGCCGCGCTGCTGGACATCAGCGAGCGCACGCTCTGGTACAAGCTGAAGAAATACCGTCCCGACCAGACGCCGTCCTGACCGTCCCGCCCGGGGCGGATCCTGCAAGCTTTGTCGACGATTCTTGCATGCGCACCGTGCCGTTCCGCGAACCGCGCGGCGGCGGATTCGCCTTGTCCCATCAAATCAATGCCTTGAAACGCCGCCGCAGGCTGGCATTCGTCTTGCTGGTGGGGTGACGCCGCTGGCGTGCGCGCAGCGCCGCCCCGCCCGCGGCCATTCTCTTCACTTCAGGAATATCAGATGAAACTACAGCATTTGGCATCGCTCGCCCTGCTCGCCCTGTCGACGACGGCGTTCGCCGATGGGTTCTATGCCCTGGGCGAGGTCACCCATTCGAGGCTCGCTCTCGATCGCGCGCATTTCGACGGCGCGCTGAGCGCCAGCGGCGCGACCGGCCTGTCCAGCAACGACTCGGGCAGCAGCAACAAGTGGCGCCTGCAAGGCGGCTATCGCTTCAATCCGTATGCGGCGGTGGAAGCCGGCTACATCGATTTCGGCAAGGCCAAGTACTCGGCCAGCTACATCGGCGGCAGCGCGCAGGGCTCGCTGAAGGCCGGCGGCGTCGATCTGGCGGCGCTGCTGTCCCTGCCCCTGAACGACAGCGTCTCGGTCTTCGGCAAGGCCGGCGTGGTGGCGGCGAAAGTCGAATCGAGCCTGGCAGCCGGTGCCCCCGCCAGCCTCGCCAGCGCCTCCGGCTCGGAACACGTCGTCCGCCCGCTGCTGGGCGTCGGCGCCCTCTACAAGCTCACCGACAACGTCGACCTGCGTGCCGACTACGATCACGTGAGCGGACTGGGCAAATCCGAGCAGACCGGGAAGATGGACGCCAACCTGTTCTCGCTGGGGATCGCCTACAACTTCTGATCGCCAGGTGTCCCGGCCGCGGCGCAGCGGAGCAGACGCGGCGTTCTATTGTGCCTGGCGCGACGGTGCGCTGAACTTGGCGTAGAAGATCGCGGCGATGAAGAACACCACCGACAGCGCCACCTCGGCGCCGGCGAGCCACGCCGACAGGCCCTTGTCCGACCATGCGCGCGCCACGCCTTCGCTGAAGTAGGCTAGCACCAGCATCGGCGCCCATTGATAGGTATAGCGGCGGCCTTTCAGAATGCCCATCAGCGGCAGCAGCAAGGGCAGGGTCTTCAGCACCAGCAGCGAGCCGCCCGGGCGGATCGGCGCCAGCCACAGCTCCCAGGCCAGACAGAGGAAGATCAGCGCAATCAGGCTGGCGGCGGATACGATCTGCAGGATTTTCATGCGGAAAGCTTGCGGGTGGTTTCGGCCAGCCGTTTGCCCAGCGCGATGCACAGGGTGCGCTCGTCGTCGGTCAGCGGCTTGTCGTCGTTGGCGCCGGCCCAGTGGCTGGCGCCGTAGGGCGTGCCGCCGCTCGCGGTCGTGGTGACCTCTGGAAGGGTGTAGGGCAGGCCGACGATCAGCATGCCGTGGTGCAGCAGCGGCAGCATCATGCTGGTCAGCGTGGTCTCCTGGCCGCCGTGCAGGCTGGCGGTGGAGGTGAACAGCGCGGCGGGCTTGCCGGCCAGCGTTCCCCGCGCCCACAGCGCACCGGTCGTGTCGAGGAAATGCTTCAGCGGCGCCGCCATGTTGCCGAAGCGGGTGGGCGAGCCGAGCGCGAGGCCCGCGCACTGTTCGAGGTCGGCCAGTTCCACGTAGGGGGCCCCCGCTTCGGGCACCGGCGGCTCGGCCACCTCGGTGCGCGGCGCCACCGGCGGTACCGTGCGCAGGCGGGCGGATGTGCCTTCCACCTGGTTGATGCCGCGCGCAAGCAGGTGCGCCATGTCGCGCACGCTGCCGCCGACGCTGTAATACAGGACAAGGATCTCGGTCATGGCTGTTCGTCCGCAAAAATTTCGAAATCGATCAGGTCGAAGCTCGGCGTGTGCTCGAGGCGTCGGCCGAAGGTAAGGGTGTATTGGTGCAGCGCGTGCCGCACCTCGGCATCCAGGCCGATCTGGTACAGGTGACGCGGCAACAGCAGACGGTCATTCTGCTTGAGCATGGCGAGACCGGGCAGGAACAGCGCCGGCTCCGGGTTCTTGCGCGGGCCGCGCAGCGAGCGTACCCAGACCGGTTCGATCTGCGGCGACAGCCGTTCGACCCCGAGTTCGACCTGGCGCGCGCCCGGCATGCGGATCCAGCGGATCACGCCGAGCGACCAGCCCGTTCCCTGCGCGGCATGCAGCGCCAGCGGATCGCCCACCCTCAGGTTCAGCGGTGCGGCCGGCGTGCCGGTGAGGGCGATGCCGCCCGCGCTGTCATTGCTGACCGTCCATTGGGTGGCGTTGATGGCGACCGGCGCGGCGAACACCGCGCGGACGTCGTGGATGGCCAGGCTGTCGGCGTCTTCCGCCGCGCCTGGTTGCGCGCGCGGCGCCTGCTCCAGCAGGCGGTGGATGGCGCTGATGCCGGCCACGACCTGCACTGTGCTGTCGGGCGCGGGGTAGCGCCTGAATGCACGCTGCGCCGTGGTGCCCCATTCCTTGAGAAGCCGTTTGCACAGCGTCAGGCTGACTGCGCCGTCCATTCCCGCGGGCAGGCCGATGTACGCCGGCGCCTCGCCCTTGCGCAGCCGCGCCGCGGTCTGGTGCACGTGGCGGCACAGCGCGTCGGTATCCAGCCACAGACCGCCCGGGCTGTCGCCGGCCGCGAGATGGGTCGGCGGAATATCGCCCTCGGTCGGGACCGGAAAGCCGAGATGGTCGGCCACCGGCCCGCGGGCCAGCGCGGCGAGGCCGGCAAAGCGGTCCAGGTAGAGCCGGGTGTGGGCGAGTTCGGCAGGGCTCATGTGCGGCGGATCGGCCAGCGCGAACAGCAAGGCCTGGCGGTAGGCCAGGCTGACCGGCGGCACATCGCCCGGCGCCAGGTCGGCCAGGTCCGCCCCCCGGGCAAAGGCATGGAGCTGGTGCAGATCCCGCCACAGCCCGGCAGGGGGCGGCGCATAGGTCAGGTGGCAGGCGATCTGCGCGTCGCGCAGCGCCGCCGCCAGCCGGGCGGCCAATTCCGCCAGGCGTCCGGGGCTGGGGCGGCCGAACCGCTGGTCGGTCAGGGACCGCAGCAGTTGCTTGTAGCCGAGGCTGTGCTCGATGCGCAGGTCGCGCAGCAGGGCGCCGATCCGGCGTTGCTGCGCCGTGGGCGGCACCGCGAATTCGGCGAGCAGCGCTTCCAGGCTGGCCGCGGCGCGTGCCACCGCGGGACGGTACAGCGTCAGCAGCGCGTGGCGGTCGTCGGCGCCCAGCGCATGGCGATTCAGCACATGCAGGGCGTCGACCAGTTGCCGCGCCGCGTCAGCGGGGCTGCCGAACGGCAGGCGGTCCAGCCATGCGGCCACCGTTTTCGGCCGGGCGTCGACCGTATGCTGCAATGCCGGGTCGGTGTCGGGGACGCTGAAACTGAGCATGCCGTCAGTCGAACACGACGGTCTTGTTGGCGTACACCAGAACGCGGTTGTCGAGGTGCCATTTCACCGCGCGCGACAGCACCACCTTTTCCAGGTCGGCGCCTTTGTTGATCAGGTCGTCGAGGCTGTCGCGGTGCGAGATGCGCGCCACGTCCTGCTCGATGATGGGCCCGTCGTCGAGCGTCTCGGTGACGTAGTGCGCAGTCGCACCGATCAGCTTCACGCCGCGCTCGAACGCCCGGTGATACGGCTTGGCGCCATGGAACGCCGGCAGGAAGGAATGGTGGATGTTGATGATGCGGTTGGGAAAGTGGCGGATGAAC
>JBLMYH010000071.1:0-12696 GCA_050258175.1 Hyphomicrobiaceae bacterium | reverse complement strand
GCCTCGAGCAGCGCCGATTGCACCTTGGCGGGCGCGCGGTTGACCTCGTCCGCCAGGATCAGGTTGTGGAACAGCGGGCCGCGCTGGAAGTGGAACCCCCCCTCCTCGGGCCGGTAGATGTCGGAGCCGGTGAGGTCGGCCGGCAGCATGTCCGGGGTGAACTGCAGGCGCTGGAAATCGCCTTCGAGGCCGTGCGCCAGGGCCTTGATGGCCCGGGTCTTGGCGAGTCCGGGCGGGCCCTCGACCAGCAGGTGGCCGTCCGCGAGCAAGGCCACCAGCAGGCGTTCAACCAGGCCTGCCTGGCCCAGGACCTGGCCGTTGAGATAGGCGCGCAAGCCGTTTATCGCGGCGAGCGCAGGGGTGCTGACTGAAGCGGTTTCGACGTCCACGCGTATCCTTCCGATCAAGCTCGTTGTGGTTTGCCTGATAGAGAAACGCGACGCGGCCGCGAAGTTCCCGAGCACCGAACCGACCGCCTCGCCTGCATGCCGGCCCGATCTGCCCTATCATGCCTGCGAATCAGGCAGATCGGTGCAGGCCGCCCAAGGACAAACATGAAGAAAAAGCTCATTCTGATCATCGCCGCCGTCATCGCGATCCTGGCCGGCGTCGGCTGGTTCTGGAACAAGGGCGCGCCCCCGCGGAACGAGCTGACCCTGCACGGCAACGTGGACATCCGCCAGGTCGAACTGGCCTTCAACGCCAGCGGCCGCATCGCGCAACTCCTGGTGCAGGAGGGGGACCGGGTGAAGGCGGGGCAATTGCTGGCCAGCCTGGACACCGAGCGGCTGCGCCTTGCCCGCCAGCAGGCCGAGGCCCAGGTGGCGGCCCAGCGCCAGGTGGTGGCGCGCTTCCTGGCCGGCTCGCGCCCCGAGGAAATCCGCCTGGCGCGTGCCCAGCGTGATGCGGCCCGGGTGGCGGTGGCGGACGCCGAGGCCTACTACCAGCGCCAGGCCGATCTGGTGGAGCGTCATTTCATCTCACGGCAGCAGGCGGACAGCGCGCGCTTCGCCCGCGACAAGGCGCGCGACCAATTGAAGGCAAGCGAAGAAACGCTGCGCCTGGCGGAGCTGGGGCCGCGCAAGGAGGACATCGCCGCAGCGCAGGCAGTCCTGGCTGCCGACGAGGCGGCGGTGGCGGTGATCCAGCGCGATCTCGATGAAGGCGAACTGCACGCGCCGTCCGGCGGCGTGATCGAAAATCGCATTCTGGAGCCGGGCGACATGGCCTCGCCGCAGAAACCGGTGTTCACGCTGGCGCTGACCGATCCCGTCTGGGTGCGCACCTGGCTGTCCGAGCCGCAACTGGGTCGCGTGCCCGTGGGCGCACGGGCCTGGGTGCAGACCGACAGCCATCCCGGCAAGCGTTACCGCGCCTGGGTCGGCTACGTGTCGCCGAGCGCCGAATTCACCCCCAAATCGGTCGAGACCACGGAAATCCGTTCCAGCCTGGTATACCAGGCGCGGGTGTTCGTCTGCGAAGGGCAGGGCGAACTGCGCCTGGGCATGCCCGCCACGGTGACGATTCCCCTCGACCAGAAGGCGCCTGCGCAGGGAATGGCCCCCTGCGGAAACGGATAAGCGCAGCCGTGATGGACGACGCCCCGGTCCTGGAGGCCGTTGACCTCGCCAAGGGCTTCAGCGCGGGCGGCCGGCGCACCGAGGCGCTGGACGGCGTCAGCTTCGCGATTCGTCCCGGCGTCGTGACCGGGCTGATCGGTCCGGACGGGGCGGGCAAGACCACCCTGATGCGGCTGGCGGCCGGGCTGCTGGTGCCCGACGCCGGCAGCATCCGCGCCCTCGGCCTGGACTCCACGCACGACTCCCTCGCGGTGCAGGCCGCGCTCGGCTACATGCCGCAGCGCTTCGGCCTGTACGAAGACCTCAGCGTCCAGGAGAACCTCGACCTTTACGCCGACCTGCAGGGGGTGCCTAAGGCAGCGCGGGCCGAACGCTATGGCGAGCTGATGCACATGACCGGCCTCGGCCCCTTCACCCGGCGGCTGGCCGGGCGCCTGTCCGGCGGCATGAAGCAGAAGCTGGGGCTGGCCTGTACCCTGGTGCGGGCGCCGCGCCTGCTGCTGCTGGACGAGCCCACCGTGGGGGTCGATCCGGTGTCGCGCCGCGAGCTGTGGAGCATCGTCGACCGTCTGGTGAAGACGGAAGGCATGAGCGTGCTGTTGTCCACGGCCTATCTGGACGAGGCGGAACGCTGCCAGGCGGTGATCCTGTTCGACCGCGGCAAAATCCTCGATCAGGGCGCGCCGGCCACGATCAGCGCCCGCATGACCGGACGCACCTGGGCCGTCAGCGTCGCCGGAGAACGCCCGCGCGACCTGCAGGCCGGCCTGAGCGGCCAGCCCGGGGTGGTGGACGCACTGGTCCAGGGCGACCATGTGCGTCTGGTGACACAGAAAGTGAGCGACCCGCTCCAGCTGGCCCGGCTGCGCGGCCTGCAGGAAGCCCGCATCGAAGCCGTGCCGCCGCGTTTCGAGGACGGTTTCATCGACCTGCTGCGCACCCGCGGCGGGTTGGCGCCGACCGCGCATCACGGCGCCCTCGTCGACACGCTGCCGCAGCGCGCTGGCGAGGGCGATGCGCCCGTCATCCAGGTGGAGGGACTGCGCCGCCGCTTCGGCGATTTCTGGGCGGTGGACGGGGTCAGCTTCCAGGTGCGGCGCGGCGAGATTTTCGGCTTACTGGGGGCCAATGGCGCCGGCAAGTCCACTACCTTCCGCATGCTCTGCGGCCTCTTGCCCGCCAGCGCCGGCAGCCTGCGCGTGGCAGGGCTGGACCTGCGCCACGCTGCGTCCGCGGCGCGCGGACGCATCGGCTACATGTCGCAGAAATTCTCACTCTACGGCAACCTGAGCGTGGCGCAGAATCTCGACTTCTTCGCCAGCGCCTACGGCCTCGCCGGCGATGCGCGCGCGGCGCGGCGGGACTGGGCACTGACGGAATTCGAACTGCAACCCTACGCCGGGCAGCTTTCCGCCGACCTGTCGCTCGGCTACAAGCAGCGCCTGGCCATGGCCTGCGCGCTGATGCACCAGCCGGAGATCCTGTTTCTCGACGAACCCACCTCGGGGGTCGACCCGCTGGCGCGGCGCGAGTTCTGGCAGCGCATCAACGCGCTCGCCCGCGCCGGCGTGACGGTGCTGGTGACCACCCATTTCATGGAGGAGGCAGAATACTGCGACCGCCTCGCCATCATGGCCGCAGGCCGCATCCTCGCGATGGACGAACCGGCCGTCATCAAGGCCAGCGCCCGCTCGCCCGAGCATCCCGAACCCAGTATGGAAGATGCCTTCATCCGGCTGGTGGAGGCCGCCGACGCGGCAAAGGCGGCAGCATGAGCAGCGCGGAGAAGAAGCCCCTGCGCGGCGGCGGCCTGATGCGGCTGCAGGGTCTGGTGCGCAAGGAATTCCTGCAGATCGTGCGCGACCCGAGCAGCATCGCCATCGCCTTCGTCATGCCGATTTTCCTGCTGGTGCTGTTCGGCTACGGCGTGTCGCTCGATGCCGACCATGTGCCGGTGGCCCTGGTCGCGGAAGACCCCTCGCCGGACACGGCGGACTTCTTCGCCAGTCTGGAGAGCAGCCATTATTTCGCGCCGCTGCACGCCCGCACCCTGGCCGCGGCGGAGGCAGCCATGCGCGACGGCCGGGTGCACGCCATCGTGCATCTGCGTGCCAACTTTGCCGAGCAGTTGCGGCGGTCTGACGGCGCCCCGATCCAGCTGATCGTCAACGGCGTGGACGCCAATACCGCGCGGCTCACCCAGGGCTACGTCGAAGGCGCCTGGGGCAACTGGCTGGCCCGCCATGCCACGAGCCGGGGGCAGGAACTGGCCACGCCGGTGGAACTGGAACAGCGGGTGTGGTTCAACAGCGAATTGCGCAGCCGCAACTATCTGGTGCCGGGTCTGGTGGCCATCATCATGACCCTGATCGGCACCCTGCTCACCGCCCTGGTCATGGCGCGGGAATGGGAGCGCGGCACCCTGGAGGCGCTGCTGGTGACGCCGGCCAGCATGAGCGAAATCCTGCTGGGCAAGATCATCGCCTATTTCGTTCTGGGCACCGGCGGCATGCTGCTGACCGTCGGCCTCGCGGTGGGTCTGTTCGGCGTGCCGCTGCGCGGCTCGTTCTGGCTGCTGTGGGCATGCGCCTCGCTGTTCCTGCTGGCGGCGCTGGGCATGGGCCTGGCCATCTCCGCCGTGGCGCGGAACCAGTTCGTGGCGGGCCAGGTCGCCATCATCGGCACCTTCCTGCCCGCCTTCCTGCTGTCCGGCTTCATCTTCGACATCGACAGCATGCCGACCGTGGTCCAGGCCATCACCCACGTCATCGTCGCGCGCTATTTCGTGTCCATCGTGCAGACCCTGTTCCTCGCCGGCGACGTGTGGTCGGTGGTGCTGCCCAATGCGCTGGCCCTGGTGGTCATGGCGACGATCTTCCTGGGCATCACCTGGCGCAAATCCCGGAAGCGGCTCGAATGACGGGGACGCTTTCATGCTGATTCGCCTGCTGGCGCTCATCCACAAGGAGTTCCTGGCCCTGCTCAAGGATCGCCGGAGCCGCCTGGTGCTCATCGTGCCGCCGATGGTCCAGCTGCTGGTGTTCGGCTACGCCGCCACCTTCGACCTCAAGCACATTCCCTATGCCCTCTACAACGAGGACCGCGGCGCGGCTTCGCGCGAGCTGGTGGCGGCATTCGACGGGGCGCCCGCCTTCCACCGCGTGGCCACCCTGCATGCCGAAGAGGAGATCGCCCCGCTCGTTGACCGCCGCGACGTGCTGGTGGTGCTCCACATCGGTCCGCGTTTCAGCGCCGACCTGCAGTCGACTGGCAGCGCGCCGGCGCAGGTCATTGTCGACGGGCGCAACTCCAATACCGCGCTGATCGCGCTGAATTACGTGCGTGCCATCGTGGAGCAGTTCAACCGGGAATGGATCGCGACACACGGCCTGCCATCGCCGCCCGCCCGCCTGGAGACACGGGCCTGGTTCAACCCCAACCTGGAAAGCCGCTGGTTCTTCGTGCCCGGCATCATCGGCATGCTCACCCTGGTGACCACCATGCTGGTGACCGCACTGACCGTGGCACGGGAGCGGGAGCAGGGCACCTTCGACCAGTTGCTGGTCACGCCGCTGCGGCCCGGCGAAATCCTGCTGGGCAAAGCGCTGCCAGGGTTCCTCATCGGCATGGTGCAGGGCACGGTGATCCTGCTGATCGCCACCCTGTGGTTCAAGGTCCCGCTCCTGGGCAGCCTGCCCACCCTCTACGCCGGGCTGGCGCTGTTCCTGCTGTCTGGGGTGGGGGCCGGGCTGCTCATTTCCTCGCTGGCAGTGACCCAGCAGCAGGGCCTCCTGGGCGCCTTCCTGTTCATGGTGCCGGCGGTGATCCTGTCAGGTTTCGCCACGCCCATCGCCAACATGCCGGCGTTCGTACAAACCATCACGCTGCTCGACCCACTGCGCTATTTCCTGGTGATCCTGCGCAAGGTGTTTCTGGAAGGGGCCGGCTTCGACGTTCTGATGGGCCAGTTGTGGCCCATGGCGGTGATTGGTGCAGTGTCCCTGGGGCTCGCCAGCTGGCTGTTCCGCCACCGCCTGTACTAGGCGTGTGGGGCCGAACGGGCCAGCTCCGTCAGGCCTGTGTTAGCCGTTCAACCCGCCCGCTCCGCCCGCGCGAACCCGCGCGCATGCCGGCCCAGCAACGCGGTGGCTTCGTGGCTGGAAACCGGGGGACTGTAGTAATACCCCTGCACTTCGTGGCATTGCATCTGCTGCAGGCGCGCACGCTGGGCTTCGGTCTCGACGCCCTCGGCGATGACGTTGAGGCCCATGCCGCGCCCCATCGCAATCATGGCGTTGACGATGGACAGGTTCTCTTCGCGGTCGAGATCCTGCACGAAGGACTGGTCGATCTTCAGCGTGTGGATCGGGAAGCGCGACAGGTACTTGAACGAACTGTAACCGGTGCCGAAGTCGTCGATGGCCAGCCGGATACCGGAAGCGGAGAGCCGTCCAAGCTTGATCGCGTTGGCTTCGAAATCGCGCATCAACAGGCTCTCGGTGATTTCCAGCTCCATCTCGTGGCCGTCCAGCGAATAGACCTGGACCGCGCGCATGACGCTGTCGACGAAGTCGGGGCTTTCGAGCTGGCGCGCGGAGATGTTGACCGACAGCCGCACCGGGGGCAGGCCGGCCTTGCTCCATTGGGCCATCTGCGCGCCGGCCTGGCGCAACACCCAGTCGCCGATCGGCACGATGACGCCCGATTCCTCGGCCACCGGCATGAAGTCGGCCGGCGTCAGCAGGCCGCGCTGCGGATGCCACCAGCGCAGCAAGGCCTCGAATCCGCGCACTTCGCCGCTGATGGTGTCGACTTGAGGCTGGTAGAACAGCACGAATTCGTTGCGCGCCAGCGCCCGGCGCAGGTCGACCTCGATCTGCATGCGCTCGGAATAGGGTGCCTGCATGCCGGCCTCCCAGAACTGCAGGCGGCTGCGTCCATGTGACTTGGCCTGGTACATGGCGATCTCCGCCTGGCGAATCAGGCTGTCGATCATGTCGCCGTCATCCGGCGCGACGCAGGCGCCGATGCTGACCGAGATGTAGATCTCGTGGCCTTTGACGTACACCGGTTTGGACAACACCTGGATGATCTTGCGGCAGATGTGCTCGACGTCGCTGCGCGACACCAGGGTGGGCAGCAGCACGGAAAACTCGTCGCCGCCCAGGCGCGCCAGCGTGTCGCCCTCGCGCAGGCACTGGCGCAGCCGCGCGCCCACCGCCAGCAGCAGTTCGTCGCCGATGGTGTGGCCGAGCGAATCGTTGATAACCTTGAAATGGTCAAGGTCGAGGCTCAGCACCGCCAGCGGCTGCTGGTTGCGCTTGGCCTGCGCCAGCATGAGACCGAGATGGTCGCGGAACAGCGCCCGGTTGGGCAGGCCGGTGAGCAGGTCATGGTAGGCCTGGTAGTGCACGGTTTCCTCCGCCTGCTTGCGTTCCGTGATGTCCTTGGCGACGCCGTAGCTGCCGATGAAGCGCTGCTCGAACGGGCTGGCCTCCTCGTCGTACATGCCGGTCGCGGTGAGCTCGACCGACTTGCAGCGGCCGTTCATCAGGCGCGGGCGGCGCATGCCCGGATTGCACTTGAGGCGGATTTCGATGTTGCGCGCGCTGCGGTCGCCGGCGCGGCGCTCGTTGAACACGTGCTCGGCGCGCGCGATGTCGTCCTCGTGGATGACCAGGCTGTAGTGCTGGCCCAGCAGATCCTCGCTGCGGTAGCCGAGCAGGCTTTCGACACGATCGTTGACGAAGGTGAAACGGCCGTCGCAATCCAGGGTGTAAATAAAATCGGGCGAACTGTTGACCAGGAAGCGATGCCACTTTTCCGACTGCTGCAGGCGCTGCAGGATGTGGTTGTTTTCCTTTTCCAGCCGCCGCCGCGTCAGCGTGTTGTCGATGCGGCGCAGCAGTTCCTCGGGTTCGTAGGGCTTGCGCACGAAGTCGGCGGCGCCGCCTCGCAGCGCACGGATCGCCGCGTCGATCGTGCTGTCCCCCGACACCACGATGACCGGCGTGTCGGCGCTGCGGTCGCCAACGAAGCGCAGGACCTCGTTGCCGTTGAGATCCGGCATGCCGAGGTCGAGCAGGATCGCATCGAACTGCTGCTTGCCGATGGCGATCAGCGCGTCGCACCCGCCGTTGGCCGTCACCACGTCGTAATGGCGGGTGGCCAGCAACCGCGCCAGCCCTTCCAGGATCAACGGTTCGTCATCCACCACCAGGAGACGCGGGCGGACCGGGAAGGCGCTGACCGTACTTTGTTGCGGAGAGAGTGCGATGAGATCGTCGGACACGGGTGTTCTCCTTGGGCGCGGGTTACATGGACCCGACGCGTGTAGTCGTGAGCGGGGCCTGGCCGTTTTGCACGGTTGGGAGGCGGATCAGAAAATGGGTTCCCTGCGGTGTGCTGGTGCAGCTAAGCTGGCCATTCAGGCGCTCGACCAGGCTGCGGCTGATGGTCAGCCCGAGACCGGCATGGTCGCCGCCCTTCTCGCTGATCACCGGCTCGAACAAATGCGACGCGACCGTGGCAGGCAGGCCAGGGCCGGTATCGGCCACCTCGATTTCGACCTGGCGTTGGCCGCCTGCCGTAACCAGCCGCGTCGTGAATTTGAGATGGCCGCCCGCCTGCATGGCCTCGACTGCGTTCTTGGCGAGATTGAACAGCACCTGTTTCAGCAGGTCCTTCTGCAGCGGCAGCGGCGGCACGTCGGGGTTGAGGTCGATCTGTACGTTGACCTTGTTGGGGGCGAACAGCGTGCCCAGCGCCATCCGCACCAGTTCGGATACCACGCTGTTGACCGACACCAGCTCGAGCGACGCGGCGGCTACCGCGGTTTCCTCAGCCGCCGTGATGCCGCGCACGATGCGCGCCACCCGCTCTATTTCGTCGCCGATGATGCCGAGGTCGCGCTGCACCGCCGAATCGGCGCCCAGCCTGTCGGACAGCAGGTTGACGTAATTGCGCATGATGGTGAGCGGGTTGGCCACTTCATGGACGGCTCGCCGCACCCGGTCGCGCGGGATGTCGTCGGCCTGCGCGGCCGGCAGCGCGGGCACTTCCGCGACCGGCACGGCGACCGCCGGAACAGATACCGGTCGCAGGGCCTCGCTGCATTCGGCCAGGGTAAAACGCCACAGCCGCGACGCGGCCAGATCGGACACGGCATCGCCCACCACCAGCACGCCGGCCTGGCCGTCGCGCAGCGTCAGCGGTTGGCAGAGAAAGCGCGCCACCCCAAGCATGCGGGCGATCTGCTCATCGACCAGCGCGCCATCCGCCGCGCCGCGCTCGAACTGCTGCGGCGCATTGCGCGCCAGTGCGCGGGGCAGCGCCGAATGGCCGTCGTCAGCCGGAATCGCCAGCGCCCGCAGGCCGGGATTGGCCGGGATCAGCGCGGCCAGCCGCAGGAAACCATCGGCGGCAGGCGCGAACAGGCAGGCATGCTCGACCCCGAACAAGGCGCGCAGGCTGTCCCGCAACAGCTCGAAGGTCTGGCCGGAAGAGCCGTCCGACCGGCGAAAATACCCGTGCAGCGCCGATTGCGCCGCCTCTGCGGCATACAGTCGTGCGAGACGATCGTAGCCCGCGCCATGTGCCTGTGGCAGGGTATCAGCCAGCCCGAAACGGAGCGCCAGCTGGCGTGCCTGGGCCTGGCTTTCAGCCAGCAGCTGGGCCGCCTCGCCCGCACCCATCTGCCAGGCGGCGAGCGCAGCCCGCACATCCACGCTGTCCACCGCGTCGGCACGCGTAACAAGCTGATAGGCCAGCTGGACAGTGCGCACCAGGGGATGGGCTGCGCGAGCGCGCGCCAGCGGCTCGGCGTGATAGCGGACGGCATCGGCCAGCCAGCCATCGGGGTCGAGCGCGTCCAGCCAGTCGGCGGCGTGCGCGGGGGGGTTGAGGTCGCACTCGAGGTAGTCCGCCAGATTGTGGGCGAGGCCTGCCGTCCACGCGGCCTCGCCGTCCGCCACGCCAGAGCGCACCGCCAGCGCCTGCGCCAGATGCGCTACCCCGATCGAGCGCCGCCAGCGGCTTGCATAGGTCGCCTGCGTCGCCCCGGCAGCAATCGGCGCCGCCAGCAGCAGTGCCCGCAGCAGATCCGGCTGCGCGCCGAAGTCGGCGGGCAGCAGTCGCAATCGCAGCGCCAATATGGGGTCGCAGCGCACGCAGGCGGCGAACTCCGCCTGCGCAGCCTCGCCCCGCATCAGAAACTCCAGCGCCTCTGCCACCACACCGGGGGCACACTGGCACGCCGTTAGCTCCGACTTCTTTAGTAAATTATTCGAAAACTCTCCCATGTCATTGCCATATATAGCAATTTTTGCTAAACCGTCAATCTAGGACGTGAAATATTCGGGGCGCGAGCCATAAACTGTTGTTTTCAAGTTCCGCTTGGTATGTCCGTATTCTCGTCTAGGTTGTTGTATATTCGTCACCCTTCTTTAGAGGCAGAATGCATATGAAAGCTGTTCTGACCGGATTGATTTTGCTGTGCGTGCATACCGGTGCCGCCGCGCTCGACGGAAATACCGTCCTCCAAGTGGACAAGCCGCTCGCCGCCCCGCAATCTCAGCCCGAGCCCGAGTCCATACCCGAATTTAACGCGCAGTCGGTGCTGGTATACGACCAGGCCAGCGGGCGGCCGCTGCTGGCCAAGAATGCGACCATGCAGACGCCGATCGCGTCGATCACCAAGCTGATGACGGCGATGCTGGTGATCAACGCCAAGCTGCCCCTGAATGAGCGCATCACCATCACGGCCGATGACCGCGACACCATCAAGGGCACGGGCTCGCGCCTAGCGATCGGCGCGCACTACACGCGCGAGCAATTGCTGCATCTTGCACTGATTGCCTCCGACAACCGCGCGGCACACGCGCTGGCACGTACCTACCCGGGCGGCCTCGATCGCTTTGTCGCCACCATGAACCGCACGGCGCGCGCGCTCGGCATGCGCGACACCGTGTACGTCGAGCCCACCGGCCTGTCGAGCAGCAACCGCTCGACCGCGCTCGACCTCGCCAAGCTCGCCAACTACGCCTACGAGAACTATCCCGAAATCGGCCAGATCACCGCGACCGGCCAATACACACTGGGCACGCAGCGCGTGGTGCTGAAGCGGCGGCACCACCATCGGTCGAAGGTTTACTACCGCACCGTTGCCTTCAACAACACCAACCGCCTTACTCGCATGGACGACTGGCATATCGGCCTGTCGAAAACCGGCTTCATCAATGAAGCCGGCCACTGCCTGGTGATGCAGGCGGAAGTGGCGGATCGCGATGTCATCATCGTGCTGCTCGACGCCGGCGGAAACAACAGCCGCGCCAGGGACGCTGCCCGCATCAAAGAATGGCTGGAGGAGACCAGCCAGCCGCGCGGCAACGAAGACCACTACACCCCCGCTTCGCGCACCTGACGTTGCGCGCCTCGGCAGACCGGGCTTTCACGGGTTCAAACGCGTGAAAGCCCTTTTCATTTAGCGGGGCCCATTTGCGCAGCCCAAGCCGCGCCTGGGCTGCCACGTCGGCGCTATGATGGGCGTCCCCCGTCCGCTCGCGCAATATGTCTGCCGACCTCGCCCAGCAACTGCTGCTTAAAACGCTGCTGCCCTTGTCCCTGCTGATCGCTGCGGGCGGTATCTGGCCGCGCTGGCAAAGCGGCATTTCCATCGTCGGGCTGCGTGGCGAGATCAACCGGCTGGTGCTGAATTTCTTCGCGCCCATGCTGTATTTCGCGGTGGGCGCCGCCGCCACGGTCAACCTGGATCTGTTGCAGGTCCCGCTGATTCTCGGCTTGGCCACGCTGTTCGGCCTGGGGCTCGCCGCCCTGGCACTGTTCGCCACCCCGCTCGGGCACGGCCTGTCGAATCCTGCGCGCGGCGCGATCATGCTGGCCTCCGGCTTCGGCAACGTGGTGTTCTTCGGCTATCCGTTTCTAACCACGGTGTTCGGCGAACGCGGCGGACGCTACCCCTTCTTTGGCGACATGCTCGCCACCACGCCGCTGGTGTGGTCGCTCGGCGTGTGGATCGCCTTTCACTGCGGCAAGCACACCGAGCACGCCTCGTTTCTGCGGATGTGGTTGCGGCTGCCCCCGGTGTGGGGCTTTGCCGCCGGGCTCGCGGTGAATCTGTCCGGCCTGCCGCTCACCCCTCTGATCGAGGCCGCGCGCTGGGCCGGCAGTCCGACCATTCCGCTGATGCTGTTCGTGCTCGGGCTGACCATTCCCTGGCATGACCTGCGCCCACAGAAAGCCGTCGCCGTGGCGATGCTCATCAAGCTGGCGCTGATGCCACTGCTGGCGCTCGGCATTGCGCTGGCATGGCCCGGCAAGCTCAGCGAACCCGGCGAAGCGGGCGTGCTGGAAGCCGCCATGCCGACCATGGTGATGGTGATCGCGCTGGCCGACAGGTTTGGATTGGACACCCGTCTCGCCGGCCTCATCATGGGCTGGTCAACGTTGGCCGGATTGGGTACGCTGCCATTCTGGCTTTACGTGGTGAAAGGGCTCGCATCATGAAAATCGGATTCATCGGCAGTGGCATCATGGGGCGCCCGATGGCAGAAAATCTGCTGCGCGCCGGGCATCACCTGTTCGTCTACGGCCGCCGCTTCGACCGCCTCGAGCCGATGCTGGTCGCCGGCGCACTCGGCAAGGGCACGCCGGCCGAAGTGGCCGCCGAGGCCGACATCACCTTCACCGTCGTCTCCGACACCACCGACGTCGAGCAGATCATCCTCGGCGACCGCGGCCTGGTGCACGGCGCCAGGCCCGGCCACGTCGTCGTCGACATGAGCACCGTGGCGCCCGCCGCCACCCGCCGCATCGCCGCCGCCCTGGCCGAGCGCGGCGTGCACATGCTCGACGCCCCGGTGTCGGGCGGCGAGACCGGGGCCAGGGAAGGCACGCTGTCGATCATGGTCGGCGGCGAAGCGCCTATCTTCGACAAGGTGCGCCCGCTGTTCGACATCCTCGGCAAGAACGTCGTCCACGTCGGCGGCCACGGCGCCGGCCAGGTCGTCAAATGCTGCAACCAGATCGTCGTCGGCCTCACCTTCGAGGGCGTCGCCGAGGCCATCCTGCTGGCGCGCCGCAACGGCGTCGACCCGGT
>JBLMYH010000070.1:0-3884 GCA_050258175.1 Hyphomicrobiaceae bacterium | reverse complement strand
GGCCGGCGGGGCGGGCCACTTCCATGAAGTCGATGTCAGCGAAGCAACCGGGGTGGCGCGCTACTTTGGGATTTTCCACCTGCCCACAGTCTACCTCTATAGCAACGGCCAGTTTCATGCCGAGCTGCAGTGCGAGGCGCGCCCCGACGCCATCCGGCACGCCGCCCAACTGTTGCTGGCTGCGCCGCCGCAGGACGAGCCCTAGATCAACGGCATGCTGAAGTGCGAATGAAGCGTTATGCCTAGCTGAACATCAGCGCACGCCCGACAAACACCACCGTAATCGTCAGCAGGCCGAGGCTGAGATTGATGCCGATCAGCTTGCGGATTTGCGCCAGCGCCGCACCGCCCGCTTTCCAGTCCTGCGCCCCGACCGCACGCTTGAGTTTCTTGTAGGGCGCAAAAAACACGTGCGCGAAAATCAGCATCATCGCCACGCCCAGTCCAAGCATGGTCAGGGTGTAATGCGGCGCCGACGCGCCGCCGAGCTTCACCAGCATGTGCAGCCCGCTCAGCAGAATCAGGACGACCGAACCCCACACCCACGGAAAGAACTTGCCGAACACCCCCGCCCACAGCGTCAGACGTTGCGGCGGCTCCAGCACGCTGGCTGCCACCGGGCGCAGTGCCATGTAGGCGAAGAACATGCCGCCCACCCAGATGACGACGCCTAAAACATGCAACAACAAGGTCAGGTTCACGCGATTTCCTTTCAGAACAGAGTGGCTTGGTCGAGGACGAGTTTAACCGGGGCGAAGCTTCTGCGGTGCTGCGGGCAGGCGCCATGGGCCTTTAATGCGTCGAGGTGCGCTGCGGTGCCGTAGCCCATGTGCTGCGCAAATCCATAAGCGGGATAGTCAGTGTGGAGGCCGCGCATGAACTGATCACGCACGGTCTTGGCGAGAATCGAGGCGGCGGCGATCGCCGCCACCTTGTCGTCGCCCTTGACCACGGCTTGCGAGCGCCACGGCCAGTCGGGGCAGCGATTGCCGTCGACAAGCACCTCATCCGGCGCGCGCCCCAGCCCGGCCACAGCACGCTGCATCGCCAGCATCGTGGCGTGCAGGATGTTCAGCTTGTCGATTTCAGCGACGCTGGCCTCGGCCACGCACCAGGCCGCCGCCCGCGCGCGAATCTCGTCGGCCAGGCGTTCGCGTGCAGCGGCGGACAATTTCTTGGAATCACGCAGACCATCGATGGGCGCGTCGGGGTTGAGCATGACGGCCGCCGCCATCACCGGTCCCGCCAACGGCCCGCGGCCCGCCTCATCCACGCCGCACAAACCAAGTGGTCCGAGATGCAGGACGATCGATGTGTGCGGCTTCATGTCGTCTCCGCCAGATAAGGCGCAACGGCCTCGGCGATACGCGCGCTGGCATCCTGGCGCAGGCTCAGATGTATGACCCGGAAGATCTCGACCGCCGCTGCCCGGCGCGCTGCGTCGCCCAGCCACGTCAAGGCGTCGGCCGCCAGATTGTCCGGTGTCGCCGCTTCCTGCACGCGCTCCGGCACAACGAAATCGCGCGCCAGAATATTCGGCAACCCGATCCACGGCAGCAGCGCCTTTTTCCGCATCAGCCGCGCGGTCAGCGGGGGCACGCGATAGGTGATCACCATCGGTTTCTTGAACAGCGCGGCTTCGAGCGTGGCCGTTCCCGACGCCACCAGCGCCACATCGCAGGCTGCCAGCGCGGTGTGCGAACGGCCCTCCAAAAGGTGCAACGGCAGCTCCATTCCCTGCATTGCCTGCCGGACCAGTCGCGCGGCGGCCCCGCTCGCGGCAGGCAGGACGAACTGCGCGTCCGGGTGGCGCTGGCGGATGCGCACGGCGGCTTCGAGCATGAGCCGCGCATGACGCGACACTTCGGAGAGCCGGCTGCCCGGCAACAGCGCGATGACGGGGCCAGACCCGAGGTCGAGCGCAGCGCGCGCGGCGGCGGTATCGGGCTCCAGCGGAATCACGTCGGCCAGGGGATGGCCGACGTAGCTGACCGGAACGCCCGCGTCGCGGTAAATCTGTTCCTCGAACGGAAACACCACCAGCATGTGCGACACCGCCTGCTTGATGTGCTGGATACGTTCCGGGCGCCATGCCCAGATCGACGGGCTGACGAAATGCACGGTGGGGATGCCGGCCTGCTTGAGTTTCGTTTCCAGCGTGAAATTGAAATCCGGCGCGTCGATGCCGACGAAGACGCGCGGTCGTTCGCGCAGAAAATAGCGGGTGGTGCGCGAGCGGATCCACAAGAGCTCCGGCAGGTGGCGCAACACCTCGACGTAGCCGTTGACTGCCAGTTTCTCGCTGGGATAGATCGCCTCGACGCCGGCTGCCACCAGACGTGGGCCGGCAATGCCCGCTGCACGCAACCCGGGGCGAGCCTGTTTCAGCGCGGCGAAGAAATGCGCCCCCAGGAGGTCGCCCGACGCCTCGCCGGCGACCACGCCCAGATCGATCACCGGATGATGCCGCGCTCGGCGCGCGCGAGGAAATCGAGCAGCTGCCGCACCTCGGCATGCTGCGCCGCCTCGGGCGCGAGCTTGGCCTGCGCCTCGGCCAGCGTATTGCCCTCGCGGTAGAGAATCCTGTAGGCGCGCTTGAGCGCGGCCAGCGACTCGGCCGAGAAGCCGCGCCGCTTGAGGCCTTCGTTGTTGAGGCCATGCGGCGCAGCAGGCTGGCCGGACGCCATGACGAAGGGCGGGATGTCCTTGAATACCACGCTTGAAATGCCCGTCATCACGTGGGCGCCGATCTTGCAGAACTGATGCACGCCGGTGAAGCCGCCGAGGATAGCCCAGTCGCCGACTTCGGCGTGCCCTGCGAGCGAAGCGTTGTTGGCGAAGATGGTGCGGTCGCCCACCACGCAGTCGTGCGCGATGTGGACGTAGGCCATGATCCAGTTGTGGCTGCCGATGCTGGTGGCGCCGCGGTCCTGCACCGTGCCGGTGTTGAAGGTGCAGAACTCGCGGATCACGTTGTCATCGCCGATTTCCAGGCGGGTCGGCTCGCCGGCGTACTTCTTGTCCTGCGGCGCCTCGCCCAGCGAGACGAAATGGAAGATCTTGTTGCGCGCGCCGATGGTCGTGTGGCCTGTGATGACCGCGTGCGCGCCGATCGTGGTTCCGGCGCCGATCTCGACGTGTTCACCGATGATTGTGTAGGGCCCGATTTCGACATCGCCGGCCAGCCGGGCGCCCGCGGCGACCAGCGCGGTAGGGTGAATCTTCGTCGCCATGTCAGGCCTTGTCGCGCAGGGTAGCCATGAGTTCGGCCTCGGCCGCCAGCGCGCCATCGACCTCAGCGCGGCCGGTGTACTTCCAGATGCCGCGCATTTCGCGCACGATCTCGACCTTCAGCACCAGCTGGTCACCCGGCCTGACCGGCTTCTTGAAGCGCGCGCCGTCGATGCCCGCAAAGTAGACGATGCCGATCTGCTCCGGCGCGTAGTTCTTGGTCTTGAACGACAGGATCGCCGCCGCCTGCGCCAGCGCTTCCAGGATCAGCACGCCCGGCATCACCGGTGCGCCGGGGAAATGGCCGGGGAAGAACGGCTCGTTGATGGTGACGTTCTTGATCGCGGTAATGGACTTGCCGAGTTCGAGTTCAGTGACCTTGTCGATCAGCAGGAAGGGATAACGATGCGGCAGGTACTGCATGACCTGCTCGATGTCCATGATCATGATTTGCTTTCCAGTTCGTTGAGTCGTTTCTCAAGCTGCTTGACACGGTTCACCAGCTTGTCGAGATTGCGCATGTGCACGGCGTTCTTCTGCCACACCTCGTGCTCGGAGAATGGCAGCGCCGACGTATAGGTGCCGGCCTTCGGCAACGATTTGGTGATCAGCGTGTTGGTTGAAATCCGGGTGCCGTCGGCAATCTCGATGTG
>JBLMYH010000069.1:0-24076 GCA_050258175.1 Hyphomicrobiaceae bacterium | reverse complement strand
ATGGCGCGCGCATGCAACTCGAATTCGTTCTGCCGCTGCGTCGCCATCGTCACCATGCCGGTGTCGTGCGGACGCGGGCTGACTTCGGAGAACCACACCTGATCGCCCCTGACGAAAAGTTCCACGCCGAAGACCCCGCGCCCGCCAAGGTTGGCGGTGACGGCGGCGGCGATCTCCTGCGCGCGTTCGAGGGCCGCTGCGGACATCGCCTGCGGCTGCCACGATTCGACATAGTCGCCCTTGACCTGGATGTGGCCAATGGGTGCGCAGAAGTGGGTCTCGATTTCACCCGACGAACCGCGTGCACGCACGGTCAGGAGCGTGATTTCGTAGTCGAAGTCGATCACGCCCTCGACGATGACGCGGCCTTTGTCCACCCGTCCGCCGCTGGCGGCAGAGGCCCAGGCCGCCTGCAACTGGCTGGCATCGTCCACCCGCGACTGTCCTTTGCCGGACGACGACATCACCGGCTTGACGATCACCGGATAGCCAAGTTTTTCCGCGGCGCTTGCCATCTCGGCCTGGCTGTCGGCAAACACGTACGGCGAGGTTGGCAGGTTCAGCGTCTCGGCGGCCAGCCGACGGATGCCCTCGCGGTTCATGGTGAGGCTGGCGGCGCGCGCGGTGGGAATGACCGCGGCCAGGCCGGTGGCCTCGACTTCCAGCAGGACTTCGGTGGCGATGGCCTCGATCTCCGGCACCACCAGCTGTGGCTTCTCGGCCTCGATCAGCGCGCGCAGCGCCGACCTGTCGCTCATGTCGGTCACGTAGGCGCGATGTGCGACCTGCTGGCCGGGGGCGTTGACGTAGCGATCCACGGCGATGACTTCGACGCCGAGGCGCTGCAGGGCGATGATGACTTCCTTGCCGAGTTCGCCCGCGCCCAGCAGCATGACGCGGGTGGCGGAAGGGGAGAGCGGGGTGCCGAGGCGCATAGAAATCCAGCAGAACCAAAAGCCCAATTTTACCGCGGCTTACAGGTATTCCTCGATCGGCAGCGCCTGCAGCACATGCAGAAGGGCGCGCTGGATTGGCGTGGTGTCGGGTTCGAGGTCGAATGTGCGCCGGATGCCCCGGTGGACATCGCTCCATCGCAGGCGTTGTTCGCGCTTCCCACCAACGGTCTCGATGGCGAGCTGCGGCCGGAAGCTGCGTTCGGGCCGCATGGCGTCCTCGGCCATGTTGGTGACCACGCGGGCGATTTCGGGGGAATCGATCACCAGGCCCATTTCGGTATTGAGGAGGGTCGAGCGCGGATCGAAGTTGAAGCTGCCGATGAACACGTGCTCGTCATCGAACACGAAGGTCTTGGCGTGCAGGCTGGCGCGTGACGAGCCGCTGCGGAGGTCGCGCAGACGGCCGCCAATGGGTTCGGCCACCGGCTTCAGTTCGTAGAGATTGACGCCGGCTTCCAGCAGCGGAATGCGGTAATTGGCATAGCCTGCATGCACGATTGGTACGTCGCTGGCGGCGTAGGCGTTGGTCAGGACGTCGACCCGCACGCCCTGGCTGCGCCAGTAGTCGAAAAAGGCCATGCCGGTGGCGCCTGGCACGAAATAGGGCGAGACGATGAGCGCGCGCCGGGTGGGATTGACCCCGAGGCCGGCGAGCTGGCCAAGCAGCAATGTGGACGGGGATTTGTCTCGATTGAGTGCCTTTTCCGGTGGGTCGACGATGAGGTCGGCGTGGGCGATGTGCCAGGGGATCGTGCCCGTCAGCAGCCCGGGAATGGGGTCAGCGGCGGTCAGCGCGCGGCCGTATTCGCTGTCGAGTTGTTCGGCGCGGAATTGGGACAAGAGCCGGGCGGTGTGCAGCAGATGCCTGTCGCTGGCCGAAACCGGCAGGGCGGAGGCAGGCACAGCAGCATCGCTGTTCCAGTATTGGTCGAATGACTGTGACAGGCTGTCGACGATGGCGCCCGCAGCGAGCACGTCGAGGTCGACGAAGGCGAGTTTAGGGTCGGCACCGAAATATTCGTCTCCGATGTTGCGCCCGCCGGTGATGGCAAGCTGGTTGTCGGCAATGAAAACCTTGTTGTGCATGCGGTGATTGAGGCGGGTGCGCTCGCGCAATGCCTCCCACGTCCTGACCAGCAGGTCGGTGCTGCGGCTGCGGAAGGGATTGAATAGCCTGACCCGGATGTTGGGATGCGCGTTCAGCGTGGCGAGCCCCAGCTCCTTGTCGGCCGTGTCGATGTCGTCGATCAGCAGCCGCACGCGCACGCCGCGGTCGGCTGCTGCCAGCAGGGCGGCGGCGACCATTTTGCCCGTGGTGTCGTTGTGGAACAGGTAGTACTGCACATCCAGCGTGCGGGTGGCGCGCTGCGCCAGCGCCAGACGGGCGGCCAGCGCCGCAGGGCCGCCTTGCAGCAGATGAAAGCCCGATTCGTCGGCGGGAATCCAGGCCCCCAGCTGCCGCTTCAACGGACTGTCGGCGAGGCTGGATAGAGCGTGCGAGGAGGGGCGGCGGGCGTCCAGATTGAGAGTGGGGGCGCAGCCGGCAAGCACCAGCAGCACGACCAGCGCGACGCAGGCGAGCGGATCAGGCCGTGCGCGCATCCAGCCGTTGCCAGGCGAAATGGGGGCCGGGGTCGGTCTTGCGGCCCGGCGCAATGTCACTGTGGCCCACCACGGCCTGGATCGGGTAGGCCGTTTTCAGCGTGTTCAGTAGCGGGATCAGGGTCGCATACTGGGCCTCGGTGAACGGCAGGTCGTCGGTGCCTTCCAGCTCGATGCCGATGGAGAAATCGTTGCAGCGCTCGCGTCCCCGCCAGTTCGATGCGCCGGCGTGCCAAGCGCGCAGCGTGCACGGAACGAACTGGATCAGGCTGCCGTCGCGGCGGATAAAGAAGTGCGCCGACACCTCGAGCCCGCGGATTCCCTGGTAGTAGGGGTGGGCATCCCAGTCGAGCCGGTTGGTAAAGAGTTCGATCACCGCCTCGCCATCGAATACGCCCGGGGGCAGCGAAATATTGTGGATGACGATGAGCTCGATCACCGTGCCCTCCGGCCGCGCATCGCAATTGGGCGAAGGCAGTCGAAGCGCGCCGCGCAGCCAGCCGAAGGCATCAGGATCGCGCGGGGGCTGGGCAGAAATCGACATGGCGCAAGCTTACTCGACCCGCGCAAAGTCTGGAAACATCGGCTGACACCCCTTAGACTGCCGACTTTCCTAGAATCCCGGACGCGCCATGACACGGCTGCAAGCGCAACAATTGCTGGATCACGCCGAGCGTATCGCATCGGAGGAAGAAGTGCAGGCCGTGCTCGACCGCCTGGCGGGAGAAATCGGACGCACGCTGACGGATGCGTTTCCGCTGGTGCTGGCCGTCATGGGCGGCGCGGTGGTGTTCGCCGGCCAGCTGCTGCCGCGCTTGCGGTTTCCGCTGGAATTCGACTACCTGCACGTCACCCGCTATCGCGGCAAAACCGAGGGTGGCGAAGTGGAGTGGCGGGTGCTGCCTGGACAGAACGTGGTCGGCCGCAACGTACTGGTGCTGGACGATATCCTCGACGAAGGCGAAACCCTGGCGGCAATTCGCGCCAAGCTTGTCGACATGGGGGCGGCGCACGTCTGGTCGGCGGTGCTGACCAACAAGGACAACGGCCTTGCCAAACCGATTCGGGCCGATTTTGTCGGGCTGGACGTGCCTAACCGCTACGTGTTCGGCTGCGGCATGGACGCTTACGGGCTGTGGCGCAATCTGCCCGCCATCTACGCATTAAAGGACGCATGACATGCTAGGCATCATCGGCGGCACCGGGCTCACCCAGCTCGCCAATCTTGAAATCACCCATCGCCAGGTGGCGCGCACGCCCTACGGCGAACCTTCGGGCGCACTCACTTTCGGCCGCATCTGCGGGCAGGAGGTGATCTTTCTGGCGCGCCACGGCTACGGCCATACCATTCCGCCGCACGAGGTGAACTATCGCGCCAACCTGTGGGCGCTGAAGGAGCATGGCGTCGACCGCGTGGTGTCGGTGGCCACCATCGGCGGCATCCACCCCGAGCTGATCCCCGGCACGCTGGTCATCCCCGACCAGATTATCGACTACACGCACAGCCGTGCCGCCACGTATTTTGCCGGCAGCGACAAGCCGGTCACCCATCTTGATTTCACCTATCCTTATTGTGATGCCATGCGCATCGCGCTGCTGCGGGCCGCAACCGATGCCGGCATCAGTCTGCGCGACGGCGGCGTCTATGGTGCCGTGCAGGGGCCGCGCCTGGAAACGGCGGCCGAAATCGACCGCATGGAACGCGACGGCGCCGACATGGTGGGGATGACCGGCATGCCCGAGGCCTACCTGGCGCGCGAACTGGCGCTCTGCTACGCGGCGGTGGGCGCGGTGGTCAACCATGCGGCCGGACGCGGGGTGTCGGCCAAGGGGATCCAGATGGGCGAAATCCAGGCCGTGCTCGGCGAAGTCATGCTGCAGGTGCGGCATCTGCTGGAACAGCTGGTGACCAACGACGCGGCCGGGCAATGCACGTTCTGATCCGGGGATGAGGCGGACCACATGAAGCTCTATCGCGCCCTGCAGTCACAAGGATTCGGCTCGCGCAAGGGCTGTGTGGCGCGCGTGCGCGCGGGCGCGGTCGCAGTCAACGGCGTGGTCTGCGACGATCCCGAGGCCGAGGTCGAGGCGGCAGGGCTGGAACTGACCCTCGACGGGGTTGCCTGGACGTTTCGCGAAAAGGTCTACGTGATGATGCACAAGCCGACTGGATACGAGTGCTCGCATCATCCCAGCCATCACCCCAGCGTGTTTTCCCTGCTGCCTCAGCCGCTGCTGCAGCGCGGCGTGCAGTGCGTGGGGCGGCTCGACCAGGACACCACCGGTATGCTGCTGTTTTCCGACGACGGCCAGTTCATCCATCGCATGATCTCGCCCAGAAAGGGCGTCGCCAAGGTCTATCGTGCTACCTGCGCCGAGCTTCTGACCGACGCCATGCTCGATGCCCTGCGCACGGGGGTGGAACTGAACGACGAGCCGGCGCCGATCGCAGCCCTGGCATGCGACCGGCTGGATGCCACCACGCTGCGCCTGACGCTGGCCGAGGGCAAATACCACCAGGTCAAGCGCATGATTGCGGCGACGGGCAACCGGGTCGTGGCGCTGCATCGCGAAGCCATCGGCAGTCGGGCCTTGCCCGCAGACCTGCCGCCCGGGGGCTGGCGCTGGCTGGAGGCGGCAGACCTGCAACAACTGGAGCAGCCATGGCCATCTGCGAAGTCCTGAAAATGGGCGACCCGCGTCTGCTGGCGCCGGCGCGTACGGTGGAGGATTTTGCTTCGCCCGATCTGACGCAGCTGATCGTTGACATGCACGACACCATGCGGTCCCTGAACGGGGCAGGCCTGGCGGCGCCGCAAATCGGTGTCGGTTTGCAGGTGGTGATCTTCGAAGTCGCCGCCAACCCGCGTTATCCGGATGCCGAGAGCGTGCCGTTCACGGTGCTGATCAATCCGGTGCTGACGCCCCTGTCCGACGTCATGGAAGAGGGCTGGGAGGGCTGCCTGTCGGTGCCGGGCATGCGCGGGCTGGTGCCGCGTCACGCGGCCCTGCGCTATCAGGGTTTCGACGCCGCGGGGCAGCCGGTCGACCGCAGCGTGAACGGCTTCCATGCGCGCGTGGTGCAGCACGAGGTCGATCATCTGCATGGCATCTTGTATCCGATGCGCATCCGCGATTTGCGCTATTTCGGCTTCACCGAGACCCTGTTTCCGGGGCAAACCCTGCAGGACGACTGACGGGTTTTCGACGCTTTCGGGCATGTATTTAGCTTGTCTAAAGTTGCGCCGGCCCTCGCCGCTAACTTGTAGCGTAGCCATGGGTAATGTGCCCCCGGCACCAGCAACAAGGACAACAATGAGACCGGAACATCAAGTCCAGCAGGCGCAGTGCTGCACCCACCACGCCGAACTGATGATGGACGAAGCGGCCCAGCTCGACGACATTGCCGCCCAGTTGATGGCAGTGCAGCGGCACTGGAATGACCCCAACCGCGAGCTTCACCTGATGACAGCGCTGGAGGCCAGCCGCAGCGCCTGGCACGCGATCCAGTCTGCGCTGGCAGAAGGCACCCTGCAGTTGCCGCTGGATGTGCAGCACAACCTGCTGATCCTGTCCGTATATGCCGACAGCAAGATCGGTTTGTGCGAGTCCGACCCCGATGTTGACACGCTGGGCAGCCTCATCGCCTTGACGCGCACGCTGGCGGGCAGCCTTAAGGAATGGCGGGAGGCGGCATGAAGCTGCTGGATGAGTACCCTGGGCTCAGCCTCGCCGCGGGAGTGGGCGTCACGACCTCGGTTCGTCCCGGGCGCGGACGCAATCGCGTCAAGTCCGAGGGGGACGAAAAGATCAAGAAGCCGGACGGCGTGCGCAAGAAATCGCCGCCGGCCCGCAAAACGCCGTCACGCGGGCGTTATGTCGACGAATACGCGCGTCCGGCTGTCTAGACCGACGCCGATCACTTCAACGCTTCGATTGTCTCGGCTTCCAGCGCCTCGCGTCCCGCAGGCGTCTGCAAGGCCGTGCCCCGGATAAGAAAGGTGTCCTCGACCCGCTCGCCCAGCGTGTCGATCTTGGCGGCATAGACGCTCACGTCGTGCTGCATCAACACCTCGGCCACCGCAAACAGCAAGCCCCCGCGATCCGCGCAGGTAATGGAAAGCTGGTAGCCGTGGCCCTGCGCGTCGAGTTCCAGCCGCACGGTGGTGGGGTAGGGATGGTGGCGCTGGTGGCGCGACAGGCGACCGCGCGGTACCGCCTGCAACGGACGGGCCGGGTCGAGGTCGCGCGCCAGTTCGTATTCCACGAAGCTCAGGAAATCGCGGTAATGAATGCCGCGATTGGCCAGGTCCATCACTTGGAAGCTGTCCAGCGCGTAGCCATCGCGGGTGGTGTGGATCTTGGCTTCCAGGATGGTGTACTGGATGCGGGCGAAAAAGCCGCAGATGCGGGCGAAGATGTCGGCGCGGTCGGGTGCATAGACCAGCACCTGGATCCCTTCACCTGCCGGCGACAGGCGCGCCCGCACGACGGCGTCGGTACTGTCGGTGCGACGCCACAGCATGCGTGCCTGCCAGGCCATGTCGCGGGCGTCGAAGCGGACGAAATAGCGCTCGTCCAGATGCTGCCACAATGCATCGGCGGCATCGGCCGGCAAGCCATACAGCGCGAGATTGACCCGGGCCTCGTTCTGCTTGGCGGCGATGTCCGCCGTCGCGAGGTCGTTGCCTGCCAGCCGGGCGTGCGTGGCATGGTACAAGTCTTCCAGCAGTTTGCCCTTCCAGGCGTTCCAGACCTTGGGGCTGGTACCGCGGATGTCAGCCACGGTCAGCAGGTATAGCGCGGTCAGGCGGCGTGTGTCGCCAACCCGGGCGGCGAAGGTGGCGATCACCGCCGGGTCGCTGATGTCTTCTTTCTGCGAGGTGCGCGACATCACCAGGTGCATCTCCACCAGCCAGGCGACCAAATCGCTGTCTCCCTTGTCGAGCCCGTGCTGGCGGCAGAATCGTCGCGCATCGATAGCGCCCAGTTCGGAGTGATCGCCGCCACGGCCCTTGGCGATGTCATGAAACAGTGCGGCCAGGTAGAGCAGTTCGGGCTTGTCGAAGGCGGCGATCAGGCGACTGGCGAGAGGGAACTCGTGCGCCAGCTCCGGCACGGTGAATCGCCGGACGTTGCGCAGCACGGTGAGGATGTGCTCGTCCACCGTATAGACGTGGAACAGGTCATGCTGCATCTGCCCGACGACGCGACCGAATGCCGGGATGTAGCGGCCGAGCATGCCGTAGCGATGCATCGCGCGTAGCGCCCGGGTGATGCCGATCGGTTGGCGCAGCAGCGTCATGAACAGGGCGCGATGCAGTGGGTCGGCGCGAAACCGAGCATCGATGTGGGTGCTGCCGCGCCACAATGCGCGCAGCGTGGCCGGCTCGAATCCGGCGAGCGTCGGATGCTGGGCATGGACGATGAACGCGCGCAGCAGCGCATCGGGCTTGCGTTCGAACAGGTCGGCCGCGCGCGCTTCGAGCAGATTGGCGCGCAACTGGAAATCGGCGTCGATCGGCTGCGGCGGCGCGGTCACCGGGAACAGCCGCACGCGCAGCGACTGGATCAGGATGTCGTTGACGCGCTGGATCAGCTTGGCGGCCCGGTAATAGCCCTGCATCAGGCGCTCGCCGGGCCGGCGGTGAGGGGTGGCGGACAGCCTGAGGCGGGCAGCAAGTTCGGTCTGGTAATCGAAGGCGAGACGGTCTTCGCGCCGCCCGGCCAGAAGATGCAGATGGATGCGCAAGCTGGACAGCGTATGCTCCTCGCGTGCGATACGCCGTGCCTCGGCCAGGGTGAGCAGACCGGCGCGTGCGATACCGCTCCAGCCACCCTGGATGCCGCAGGCCTGCGCCAGCCAATGGATGGTATGCAGGTCGCGCAGGCCGCCGGGACTGTCCTTCAGGTTGGGTTCGAGTTTGTAAGCGCTGTCGTCGAAGCGTGCGTGGCGCGCCTGCTGCTCGGCCAGCTTGCCCTCGAAAAAATGCTGGGGATCGAAGCGTGCCTGGAAGCAGCGACCGAATTCGTCGAATAGAGCCGCGGCCCCCCACACGAAGCGCGCCTCCAGCAGGTTGGTTTCCACCGTGATGTCGGCAGCCTCGGCCAGGCAGGCATCGACCGTGCGCACGCTGTGGCCAATTTCCAGCCCGACGTCCCAGCAGGCCTGCACCCAATTCTCGAGCGTGGCCTGCTGGTCGGGCCTAGGATCGTGCGGCAGCAACAGCAGCACGTCCACGTCGGAAGCCGGAAACAATTCACCGCGCCCGTACCCGCCGACGGCTGCGAGGCAGAAGCTGGGCGGCAAGGCGAGGCGCGCCGACAGTTCGATGAGTACGCTGTCGACCAGCGCAGCGTGCCGGGTCAGATAGTGGGTGGCGGGCTTCTTGAGGAAGGCCGCCGCAAGGTCGGCGCGGCCCGATTTGAGCCGCTCGCGCAGGTCGGCGAACGGCGCGTGACTCACGCGGCGTGGCGCACGCGGTCGGGAACGGCCGGGGTGCCGGCTGACACGGTCAGCACCTCGTAACCGCTGTCGGTCACCAGCACCGTATGCTCCCACTGCGCCGACAGGCTGCGGTCCTTGGTGACGATGGTCCAGCCGTCGGCCATCTGGCGGATATCGCGGCGGCCGGCATTGATCATCGGTTCGATGGTGAAGGTCATGCCAGGCTCGAGCATGAGGCCGGTGCCGGCCTTGCCGTAGTGCAGCACCTGCGGGTCCTCGTGGAAATTGAGTCCGATACCGTGGCCGCAGAATTCGCGCACTACGCTGTAGCCGTGGTTTTCGGCAAAGCGCTGGATGGCGTGGCCGATATCTCCCAGGCGGGCGCCGGGCTTGACATGGTCGATGCCGACCCACATCGCTTCGTAGGTGATCTGGATCAGGCGCTTGGCCTGGACCGATGCCTCGCCCACTGCGAACATGCGGCTGGTGTCGCCGTGCCAGCCGTCCTTGATGACGGTGATGTCGAGGTTCACGATGTCGCCGTTCTTCAGCACCTTGTCGCCCGGTACGCCGTGGCACACCTGATTGTTGACCGAGGTGCAGATCGACTTGGGGTAGGGGGTGTGGCCGGACGGCGCGTAGTTCAGCGGCGCCGGGATCGTCCCCTGCACATTCACCATGTACTCGTGGCACAGCCGGTCGAGTTCGCCGGTGGTGACACCCGGTCTAACGAAGGGCGTGATGTAGTCGAGCACTTCCGCAGCAAGCCGGCCGGCGACGCGCATGCCTTCGATTTCGGCGCCGGTTTTGATGGTGACAGTCATGTTATGGGTCGAGGGGGCAAAGCCGCATTCTAGCGCGCCCGGCGGACACCATAAAAACCATTGCGCCAGTGTGGGAGCCAAGAAAGGACGCGCTGCGGCGCCCCCATTGCCAGGCCTGAGGCGTCGCCTGCCGGCTTGGGCGCTTACCGGCCGCCTGCTGCAGCCCCGTCGCTCTGCTCGCGGGTTTCCGTGCGGACCTGGTCGCGGTTCCGATATTGCTGCGCATCGCTGGCGGCGCCGTCGCGTTGCTGAACACGCTTCTCGTTGCGGCTCTGGGCACGCGTCTCCGCGCGCTGGGCCATGCCGGGATAGGGCATCCCGGCATGGCCCATGCCCATGCCGCCACCAATGCCGCCATTGCCGCCATTGCCGCCTTTGGCGTGAACTGCGCCGCTGGCGAGACCGGCAGCAAGCACAACCAGGGGAAGAACTTTCAGCGATTTCATATTGAGCTCCTTTTGGGTTGGGATTTAGCGACCCCGTCGTCCTGCGCTGGCGCCGGAATTTGCACCGGTACCCCCGCCTGCCGCAGCGCCACCCAACGCCTGGTGGCGATGCTCGTAGCCTGCGCCGTAGGGCAGGCGGGCCGGCGCTTGTGTGCCGCCCTGATCCGGCGCGGGCGCACGCAGGTTGCGCCGCACCGTCTCGTCGATCTGAGTTGCCTCCGCGCTGTAGGGAAGGTCGCGCGGCAAGGACAGGTTGAGGGGGCGGTGCGGCGTCGGTTTTGCGCTCGCCTGCTGCGCCTCGGCCCATACCGGCGAGGCCAGGGCCAGGACGGAAGGGAAAAGCAGCAGGTTCAGGCGTGGCAGAATCATGTTCGTTTCGGGGTTCCGGTTTCGGTGAGCGCCGTGGGATTGCGGCGGGAATGCATTCTGGAGCGGGCGTGTCGCGGTGCGATGTCCGCCAAATGGCGCTGCGTGTCAGTGTGTGTCGGTTTGTGACAGTCGGACAGGAATGGCCCTGTTCTGGGGTAGGATAAACAGCAGCGGGCTAGCGTCATCGCGCCTGGCGCGCCGAACCGTCCCCGAACCCGCAACGCTGCCGCAAGCTCCGGACCCGCATGATGCAAACATTCAAGCCTGTTTTCCAAACCGCAGCCCGAGGTGCGTCGTGACTGAGCATGGCGCGCCACGCATCCTGGTAGTGGACGACGACCCGGGGCTGCGCACGCTGTTGGAAGCCTACCTGGGGGAGAGCGGTTTTGCGGTGGAGACAGCGATGGATGGCGCGACGATGTGGCAGGCATTGGACCGCGGCATGCCGGACGCCATCGTGCTCGACCTGATGCTGCCTGGCGAGGACGGGTTGTCGCTGGCGCGCCGCTTGCGCAGCGAGTCGAACGTGCCGATTCTCATGCTGTCGGCGCGCGGCGAGGAAATCGACCGCGTGGTCGGGCTCGAAATGGGCGCTGACGATTACCTGGCCAAACCTTTCAGCCCGCGGGAACTGTTGGCCCGGCTGCGTGCCCTGCTGCGGCGCAGCCAGGGCCAGACCGCACCCGTCCCGCCGCCAGCCCTTCCCACCTTCGGGCCATTTCAGCTGGATGCGGACGGCCACCGGCTCACTCGCGATGGCGTCGAGGTGAAACTCTCTGCCGCCGAATTCGCCCTTCTGCGCATCTTCATCGAGCACCCGCTGCGCGTGCTGTCGCGCGACACCCTGATCGACATGCTGAAGGGCTATGAGCGCGATCCGTTCGACCGCAGCGTCGACACCCGCGTCACCCGGTTGCGCCGCAAGATCGAGCGTGATTCCGCCGAGCCGGTCTATATCCGCACCGTACGCGGCGAGGGCTATCTCTTCAATCCGCGCGGCGGCGAGGCGTGAGGCTGTCGTCGCGCCTGAGCCTGACGCAGCAGAATGCGCTGCTGCTGCTGGCGTTCTTTATTACCTTCGAACTGCTGGTGGCATCGGCCATCACCTACTTTTTGATGCTGCCGATGGCGCGCCGCTCGGCGGCCGATCTTGCGGGTTTGATGACGTTGTCGGCGCAGACCTGGAGCGAACTGCCGCCCGTCACCCGGCCCGCTTTCGAAATCGAACTGGCGCGCTCGCATGCCCTGGCCTTGCGCGCCGAGCCGCCTCGCAACCCCGAGCCGCCGTCGTGGCGGGAACCCTATCTGCGCTTTCTGGTGGACTCCCTGAGCGCACGAGTGGGAGAGCCGGTCACGACTTCGCGCGAGGAAATCCGTGGGGAGGATTGGTTCTGGGTGTCGCTGCCTGCGGGCGATGGGCGCCTCTCGGTGGGGTTCCCCCATAGCCGCATCGGCCCGCGCCCGATCCACGCCCTGCTGGCTTCCCTGGCCGGCGGGGCGCTGCTGACCCTGATCGCGGCCTGGTGGCTGGCGCGCCACGCCACCCGGCCGCTGCAACGGCTGCAGCAGGCGGTCACCTCGTTGGGGCGCGGGCAGACGCCGGAGCGCCTGCCTGAAACCGGGCCGCGCGAAATCGCAGCGCTTAGCCACCGTTTCAATGAGATGGCGAAACAGGTGGAGGACCTGTTGGCCGCGCGTACGGTGCTGCTGGCCGGCGTGTCGCATGATCTGCGCACGCCGCTGGCGCGGCTGCGGCTGGCAGTGGAAATGCTGGTGCGCAAGCCGAGCGCGGAACTGGCGGCGCAGGTGGAGGGCGACATCGAGGCGATGGACCGCCTGATCGGCGATGTGCTGACGCTGGCCCGCGGCTTCGGCCATGAAGCCGCGCAGCGTGTGGCGCTGCCCGCTCTGCTGGCCGAACTGGTGCGGTCCACGCCTGGCGCGGCAGAGCGCGTGCAGGTCGAGGCCGACGATATCGCGCTGGAAGCGCCGGCCGGCGCCTTGCGGCGCATTCTGGCCAACCTGCTGGAAAACGCCCTGCGTTATGGCGGCGGCCAGTTGGTGACGCTGTGTGCGGAGTCGACGGCGGGCGGCGTCCGTGTCGGCGTGCTCGACCGCGGACCGGGAATCCCGGTGGAGCAGCAGGAAGCGGTGTTCCGCCCGTTCTACCGTCTGGAAGCGTCGCGCAACGTCGGTACTGGCGGTTCCGGACTGGGGCTGGCAATCGTGCGCCAGCTGGCGGCGGCGCAGGGGTGGGAGGTCAATCTGCAGGCGCGGCCAGGCGGTGGGCTGGCGGTATGGCTGCAGATTGCCCTGCCGCCGACCACGCTTCCTTGAAATAAGTGCCCGTTCGAGTTAGAATCGCGGGCTGTCCGAAATGGTTCGGACAAATTCGCACACCTGTCATTAAAGGGTGGTGGCGCGTCCTGACAAACAGGCGCGCGGCTGCTGACGGGTGGAGGCTCAACCCTTTAGGAGATTTTCATGTCTGTCACCATGCGTCAAATGCTGGAAGCCGGTGTTCACTTCGGTCACCAGACCCGCTTCTGGAACCCCAAGATGGCCCCGTTTATCTTTGGTCATCGCAACAAGATTCATATCGTCAACCTGGAAAAGTCGCTGCCGCTGTTCCTGGATGCGCAGAAATTCGTGCGTCAGCTGGCCGCCAACAAGGGCAACGTGTTGTTCGTCGGAACCAAGCGCGCCGCGCGTGACATCGTTCGCGAAGAGGCGCAGCGCGCCGGCATGCCTTACGTCGATCAACGCTGGCTGGGCGGCATGCTGACGAACTTCAAGACGGTCAAACAGTCCATCAAGCGTCTGAACGATCTGGAAGCCTCGCTGGCCGAGCCGGGCCGCCTGTCGAAGAAAGAGATCCTCACGGTGCAGCGCGAAGTCGACAAGCTGAACCGCAGCCTGGGTGGCATCCGCGAAATGGGCGGTCTGCCCGACGCGTTGTTCATCATCGACGTCGGCTACCAGAAGGGCGCCGTGGTCGAGGCCAAGAAGTTGGGCATCCCGGTGATCGGCGTGGTCGACACCAATAACAGCCCCGAAGGCGTGGACTACGTGATCCCCGGCAACGACGACTCGGCGCGCGCGATCCGTCTGTACGCACGCGGCATGGCCGATGCGGCGCTGGAAGGCCGTGCTCAGGTCATCAGCGACATCGTCGGCGGCGAAGAGTTTGTCGAGGTTGAAGAGGAAGGTGACGTGGCTGCTGAGTAAACGCGGCGCGCTGCAACATCGCTGGGGGGTGCGTCCCGGTGAGCGTATTTGAGGAGGGGCGTCTGCCCCTCTTTCCGTATTGAATTGTTTGAAACTGAATTGGGAGTTCGAAATGGCTGAAATCACTGCAAGCATGGTCAAGGATCTGCGCGAGAAAACCGACGCGCCGATGATGGACTGCAAGAAGGCGCTGTCGGAAGCCGGCGGCGACATGCAAAAAGCAGAAGAAATCCTGCGCGTGCGCTTCGGCAACAAGGCTGCCAAGAGTGCCGGTCGCGTGGCGGCCGAAGGCGTGGTGACGATCGCTATCAGCGCCGACGGCAAGTCGGCCGCCATGGTCGAGGTCAACTGCGAAACCGACTTCGTGGCGAAGAACGACGATTTCATGGCGCTCTCGAATGCGCTGGCCGGCATGGTGCTGGAGCAGAATCCGGCCGATGTTGCTGCCTTGTCGGCGCTGCCTTACAAAGGCACCACGGTGGAAGCCTTCCGTACCGAACTGGTCGGCAAGATCGGCGAGAACATGTCGGTACGCCGCTTCGTTCGCCTGGGCGGACAGGGCAAGTTCGCCAGCTACATCCATGGCGGCAAGATCGGCGTGCTGGTTGACGTGACCGGCGACGAAGCGCTGGCGCGCGATATCGCCATGCACGTCGCGGCGTCCAAGCCGAAGTCGCTGGATGCTTCCGGCGTGTCGGCGGAACTGCTCGACACCGAGCGTCGCGTCGCGATCGAGAAGGCCAAGGAAGCCGGCAAGCCGGAAGCCATGCTGGAAAAAATTGCCGAAGGCACGGTGCAGAAATTCCTCAAGGAAGTCACCCTGCTGTCGCAGCCCTTCGTCAAAGATGACAAGCAGACCGTCGAGCAGGTGCTGAAGTCGAAGAACTCGCAGTGCCACGGGTTCGTGATGTACGTGGTGGGCGAGGGCATCGAGAAGAAGGTGTCGGACTTCGCCGCTGAAGTCGCCGCAGCCGCCAAGGTCTGATCAGGCATGGCGCCAGTGCGACGCATCCTGCTGAAGCTGTCCGGTGAAGCCTTGATGGGACCGGACAGCTTCGGCTATCACGCCGAGACCCTGGCCGGCTTTGTCGGTCAGATCCGCGAGGTGGTGGCGCTGGGCGTGCAGGTCGGCATCGTGGTCGGCGGCGGCAACCTGTTCCGCGGCGCTACCGGCGCGCTGTCCGGTATGAACCGCGCCACTGCGGATTCAATGGGCATGCTGGCGACGGTCATGAATGCACTGGCGCTGAAGGATGCGCTGCAGCAGGCGGGCGTCGAGGCGCGGGTGCAGACGGCTGTGCATATTGCCCACCTCGGCGAGGATTTCGAGCGCGATGCTGCAGTGCGTGAACTGGAAGCGGGGAACGTCGTGATTTTCGGCGGCGGAACCGGTAATCCGTTCTTCACCACGGATACCGCGGCGGCGCTGCGTGCCGCAGAGATCGGCGCCGGCCTGCTGCTGAAGGCGACCAAGGTCGATGGCGTCTATACTGCCGACCCCAAGAAGGACCCGGGCGCCCGCCGTTACGAGACCCTGAGTTTCGACGAGGCGATCGCCAAGAATCTCGGTGTGCTCGATACCGCCGCCTTTGCCTTGTGCCGCGAACAGAAACTGTCCCTGGTCGTGTTCAACATCTTCAAGCCCGGCGCGCTTAGGCGCGTGGTGATGGGCGAGGACGAGGGCACGCGGGTAAGCAACCATTGAGGAGTTGAAATGGCTGAAACCACCATCGCCGAAATCAAACAGTCTGCCGAGCAGAAGATGGGCAAGACGCTGGAAGCGCTGAAGAACGATCTGGCCAAAGTGCGCACTGGACGCGCGCATGCCGGCATTCTCGACCACGTCATGGTCGATTACTACGGCAACCCGACGCCGGTGCCGCAGGTGGCCAACGTGTCGCTGGTCGATTCACGCACGCTGGGTGTGCAGCCATACGAAAAAAGCATGGTCGGCAAGATCGAGAAGGCGATTCGCGATGGCGATCTGGGCCTGAACCCGGCAACGCACGGCGATATCATTCGCGTGCCGATGCCTGCGTTGACCGAAGAGCGTCGTAAGGATCTGATCAAGGTGGTGCGCAACGAAGCCGAAGGCGCGCGCGTCGCCGTGCGCAACATTCGCCGTGACGCCAACGGCACGCTGAAGGACATGGTCAAGGCCAAGACCGCGACCGAAGACGAAGAGCGCCGCACCCAGGACGAGGTGCAGAAACTGACCGACAAGTTCATCGGCGAGATCGACAAGATGCTGGCCGACAAAGAGAAAGACCTGCTCGCTGTCTGAGCAGTCAGGCGAGCATATTCGGCGTGTCTACCCGCAAGAAACAAGCGACTCCGGCAGGCACTGGTGTGCCGCGCCACATAGCCATCATCATGGACGGCAATGGGCGCTGGGCGAAGCGCCGACTGATGCCGCGCGTCGCGGGCCATCGCAAGGGTGTCGAGGCGCTGCGCGGCGTGATCCGCGCCTGTGCCGAGCGCGGCGTGTCGCATCTCACCGTGTTCGCTTTCAGTTCGGAAAACTGGCGCCGTCCGCAGGAAGAGGTGACCTTGCTAATGGAACTGTTCATGCGCGCGCTGGAAAATGAAGTTGCGCGACTGCATGAGAACGGCATCCGTTTCCGCGTTATCGGCGATCTGGCCGGTTTTTCCGAGCGCATCCAGGCCCTAATCCACGACGCGGAGGTGCTGACGCGCGACAACACCCGTCTCACCTTTACCGTCGCCGCCAATTACGGCGGGCGTTGGGACATCGTGCAAGCGGTGAAGAAGTTGATGGCGGAGGGCGTGTCGGCGGACGAGATGGATGAGGCGGCACTGGCGAGACATCTCAGCATGGCCGACGCGCCCGAGCCGGATTTGTTCATCCGCACCGGCGGCGAGCAACGCATAAGCAACTTCCTGATGTGGCAATTGGCCTATACCGAGCTCTATTTCACCGATGCACTGTGGCCCGATTTCGGTGCGGTGGCGCTGGATGAAGCGATCGCTTCCTACCGTACCCGCGAACGCCGCTTCGGCCGCACCAGCGAGCAGGTTCGATCTGCCTCGTGACTGCAATCCGGACATTCCAAGCATGACGCCGCTTCTCAGACGAATAGGCACCGCCATGTTGCTGCTGGCGGTATTCGTACCCGCCGCGCTGTGGGCGCCTGCATGGCTGTGGGCAATCCTGATGGCGGGCGTGGTGGGCATGGCCGCCTACGAATGGGCGCGCCTGAGCCACTTCCCGCCACTGTCGGCGCGCATCTATTCCATCCTGCTCGCGCTTGGCGCGCTTGCGTTGCCCCAAGTGCTGGCAGGGGGTTGGCCGCTTTTCCAGACGGCGCTGATCGTGCTGGCCATCGCGTTCTGGCTGCTCGTTGCACCGCTGTGGCTGCTCGGACGCTGGCATGCGCCCCGTGCATTCGTGCGTGCCGCGATCGGCGTCGTGGTCCTGCTGCCGACCTGGGCGGCGCTGCTCTATCTGCAGGCGCGCGGCCCCGCCGTGCTGCTGGGCGTGATGGCGGTCGTCTGGATCGCCGATACCGCAGCTTATTTTTCTGGCCGTTTTTTCGGGCGCCACAAACTTGCACCCGCCATCAGCCCCGGCAAGACTTGGGAAGGCGTGGCGGGCGCGTTCGTTGCGCTGACGCTATATGCCGTCGCCTTGAGCCTGTGGGGCGCCCTGCCTTTGCGGCCGCTGTTCTTCATGGTGTGCGGGTTGCTCTACCTGTCGGTGCTGGGCGATCTGTTCGAGTCGTGGATCAAGCGCGTGTCGGGAATGAAGGACAGCGGCGACACGCTGCCTGGCCACGGCGGCGTGCTTGACCGTATCGATGCGCTGACCTCCACTCTGCCGATTGCCACCGGCATGTTGATGTGGCTGGAGCGCTCCGTATGAACACAAGCGGCATGAAACCGCGCGTCCTCACCATCCTCGGCGCTACCGGCACCATCGGCGTCAACACGCTCGTTGTGGTGGCGCGCCACCCCGACCGTTTTGCGGTCTTTGCGCTGACCGGGGCGACTCAGGTCGAGCGCATGCTGGCGCAATGCCGCGCCCACCGGCCGCGCTTTGCGGTGATGAGCGAGCCTGCGGCTGCGGCGACGTTGCGCGAGCGCGTTGCGGCGGAGAAACTGGCGGTTACCGTGCTCGAGGGTAGCGCTGCCTTGACCGAGGTCGCGACCGCGCCAGAGGTCGATACGGTGATGGCGGCGATTGTCGGGGCGGCGGGCCTGCCGGCGACCCTGGCGGCGGCCCAGGCTGGCAAGCGGATACTGCTGGCCAACAAGGAGACTCTGGTGGTATCGGGCCAGCTGTTCATGGACGCCATTGCCGCCAGCGGCGCTGAATTGCTTCCGATCGATTCCGAACACAATGCCATCTTTCAGGCGCTGCCGCGCGACTTCGACGGTGACTTTCAGCGCGCCGGGGTCAACGCGCTGTGGTTGACCGCATCCGGTGGGCCGTTCCGCACCCTGTCGGCCGAAGCGATCGCCGCCGCCACGCCGGCGCAGGCGGTGGCGCATCCCAACTGGGTGATGGGCAAGAAAATTTCGGTCGACTCGGCCAGCCTGATGAACAAGGGGCTCGAGGTGATCGAGGCGCGCTGGCTATTCAACGCGCGGCCCGAGCAGATCAGGGTGGTGGTACATCCCCAGAGCATCGTGCATTCGATGGTCGAATATGCCGACGGTTCGGTGATCGCGCAGATGGGGACGCCCGACATGCGCACGCCGATTGCCTACGCACTTGGCTTTCCCGAGCGCATCGATGCCGGCGTGTCCGCGCTGGAGTTGATGGGCAAGCAACTGACCTTCGAGGCGCCCGATACCGCGCGCTTTCCCTGTCTGCAACTGGCTTTCGACGCCCTGCATGCGGGCGGCAACGCCGCCGCGGTGCTGAATGCCGCCAATGAAGTCGCGGTTGCGCGTTTTCTCGACGACGCGGTTCCGTTTAGCGCGATCGCCGCCAGCATCGCCCACGCCCTGGATACGCTGGCAGGCGGCACGGCCGATACGCTCGACGATCTGCTCGAAGCCGACCGCCAGGCGCGCCGCGTGGCGGGCGCCTACCTGGAGGCCCTGGCGTGAGCGCGCTACATAGCGTCGTCTGGTTTCTGGTTGCCATCGCCATCCTGGTGGTGGCACACGAATTCGGCCACTACCTCGCGGCCCGTCTGGCCGGCGTCAAGGTGCTGCGTTTCTCGCTTGGTTTCGGCAAGCCCCTGTTCAGCCGCCGTTTTGGCCGCGACCAGACCGAGTGGGCAGTGGCGGCGCTGCCGTTCGGCGGCTATGTCAAGATGCTCGACGAACGCGAAGGGGAGGTCGCGGCCGCAGAGGCCCACCGCAGTTTCAATCGGGCGACCGTTTGGCGCCGCATCGCCATTGTCGCGGCCGGGCCCATCGCCAATTTCCTGCTCGCCATCGTGTTTTACTGGGTGCTCTTCCTGCACGGGATGCCGGCGATGAAGCCGCTGGTCGGCGAGCCGCCTGCCGGCACGCCGGCAGCGCAGGCCGGGCTGGCCGCCGGCGATGAAATTCGCCGCGTCAATGGCAGCGACACCCCGTCCTTCCAGGATCTGCGGCTGGAACTGCTGCGTGCCGAGGTGGCGGGCAATGCGCTCACGCTGGAATTGGCCGATGGCCGCAGCGTGCAGCTCAATGCACCGCCCTTGCAAGACGAGAACCTGGAACAGGACACCCTGCGTCCGCTGGGGATCGTGCGCTACGAACCCGAGATCGAACCCGTCATCGGCGAAGTGGTGCCCGACGGCGCTGCCGCGCGCGCGGGCTTTCAGGCCGGAGACAGGCTGCTTGCGGCCGATGGACACCCCGTCGCGAACTGGCAGGCGTGGGTCAAGCTGATTCGCCGGCATCCGTCGCAGCCCTTGCGCATCGAATATGCGCGGCAGGGGAAAACAGGCGTGGTCACGGTCGTTCCCGACACGGTGGATGAAGACGGCCAGCGTATCGGCAAGATCGGTGCCGGCCCCAGGATCGACGAAGCGCTGCTGGCCGGCCTGATGACCCAAGTGCGTTACGGGCCGATCGAGGCGCTCGGACGCGGTGCCGCAAAAACCTGGGACATGAGTTTGTTCACGCTGGAGATGATGGGGCGCATGGTGCTGGGGCAGGTGTCGTGGCGAAACCTGTCGGGACCGCTGACCATTGCCGATTATGCCGGGCAGAGCGCCACCCTCGGGTGGATCAGTTTTGTCGGATTTCTGGCCCTGGTCAGCGTGAGTCTGGGCGTCTTGAATCTGCTGCCTGTCCCGCTATTGGATGGGGGACACCTCATGTATTATGTTGCGGAAGTTTTGACCGGTCACCCGGTGTCCGAACGCACCATGGAAATTGGGGGCCGGATCGGCATGGTGCTCTTGCTCCTGCTAATGTCGTTTGCCCTCTTCAACGATTTGCAACGCCTGATAGGCGGATGATAACAACCATGACCCTGAACCGCCTGACGCTTGCCCTAGCCGTCGTATTTGCCGCGCAATCGGTGTTCGCAGCAGAACCGTTTGTCGTCAAGGACATCCGGGTCGAGGGGATCCAGCGTACCGAGGCGGGCACGGTGTTCAGTTACCTGCCGGTCAAGGTCGGCGAGGTCATGAACGACGAGAAAGCGGCTGCGGCGATCAAGGCCTTGTATGCCACCGGCTTCTTCAAAGATGTGCGCCTGGAGGCGCGCAATGGCGTGCTGATTGTCACGGTCGAAGAGCGCCCCTCGATTGCCAAGATCACCCTGACCGGCATCAAGGAGTTTTCCGAGGAAGACCTGAAGAAGGGACTCAAGCAGACCGGGCTGGCCGAGGGCCGTGTCCTCGACCGCTCGCTTCTGGACAAGGCCGAGCAGGAACTACGGCGGCAATATTTCAACCGTGGCAAATATGCCGTCGAAATCAAATCCACCCTGACCCCGCTGGAGCGCAATCGGGTTGCCGTGCAGTTCGACGTGGTGGAGGGAAAAAGCGCCAAGATCCGCCAGATCAACATCGTCGGCAACCATGCATTCAAGGAAAAGGAACTGCTGAAGCAGTTCACTTCGTCCACGCCCGGCTGGCTGACCTGGTACACCAAGAACGACCAGTATTCCAAAACCCGCCTGGCCGGCGATATCGAGGCCCTGCGCTCGTTCTACCTCAACCGCGGCTATCTCGAATTCAACGTCGACTCCACCCAGGTGTCGATTTCACCGGACAAGCAGGACATCTACATCACCGTCAACGTGACCGAAGGACCGCAATACACGGTGTCCGACGTCAAGTTGGCCGGGCAGATGCTGGTGCCGGAAGCCGAACTGAAAAAACTCATCACCATCAAGCCGGGCGAGGTGTTCGCCCGCGACCGCCTGACCGAGACCACCAAGGCCATTGGCGACCGTCTCGGCAACGACGGCTACGCCTTCGCCAACGTCAACGCAGTGCCCGATCTCGACAAGGAAAAGCACACGGTTGCGTTCACGCTGTTCGTCGACCCGGGTCGCCGCGTTTACGTGGACCGCGTCAACGTGACGGGCAACACCAAAACCCGCGATGAAGTGGTGCGCCGCGAGATTCGTCAAATGGAAGGCGCGTATTACGACGCCGCGAAGATCAACCTATCGCGCGACCGCCTCAATCGCCTAGGCTACTTCAACGAGGTGAACATCGAAACCCCGCCGGTAGAGGGCACCACCGACCAGGTCGACGTCAATGTGAACGTCACCGAGAAGTCCACCGGCAGCATCATGGTGGGTGCCGGCTTTTCCTCGTCGGAAGGACTGGTGCTTTCGGGCTCGGTCTCGCAGAACAACGTGTTCGGTACCGGCAACCGCCTGTCGGCGCAGATCAATTCGGGCAGCGTCAATAAGGTGTACGCACTGTCGTACACCAACCCCTACTACACCATCGACGGCGTCAGTCTGGGCTATGACCTGTACCGGCGCGACCTTGATGCCACGTCGCTCTCCAGCGTCAGCCCGTACAAGACCTCCACGATCGGCGCAGGCGCGCGTCTGGGCTTGCCGATCAACGAGCGCGACTTCATTACCTTCGGCCTGACCTACGAGAAGACCGCGATCACCACGACGTCGGCCAGCCCGGTGCAGTACCTTAATTTCGTCAACACGTTTGGCAGCGACAACGATACGCTGCGCCTCGATACGTCGTGGTCGCGCGATACCCGCAACAGCTATCTATTTCCGACCAAGGGCCTGCTGCAGCGGGCGGCGGCGGAAGTCGGCACGCCCGCCGGCAGCCTGCAGTATTACAAGCTGACGCTCCAGCATCAGCAATACTTCCCGCTGGGCAAGAACTTTACCCTGATGCTGAACGGCGAGCTCGGGTACGGCGACGGCCTGTCCGGCAAGCCCTTGCCGTTCTTCAAGAACTTCTATGCGGGCGGCAGCAGTTCGGTGCGCGGCTTCAAGAACGGCACGCTGGGTCCCAAGGACTCCCTCGGCAATGCACTTGGCGGCGACGAGCGCATCGTCGGCAACCTGGAACTCTTCTTCCCTTTGCCCGGACTCAAGGATGACCAGTCGCTGCGCATGTCGGCCTTTGTTGATACGGGGGCTTCCTTCGGCCCCTTCGACGCCAACAACCAGTACCAGAGTTTCTCCTTCGGGGATTTGCGTTATTCGGCCGGCGTGGCAGTGCTGTGGGTCTCGCCGCTGGGGCCGCTCAAGTTCAGTCTGGCGCAACCGCTGGTCAAGAAGACAGGCGACAAGACTGAAATATTTCAATTCACCCTCGGCCAAGTGTTCTGAGGATGCCGTTACCGGAGTAATCGATGATGAAGATCAAGCAGCTGGCTGTTTCCCTGATTCTTGCGTCTGCGTTTGTGGCAGCGCCCCTCCTGGCCGATACCAAGATTGGTTTCGTCAACACCGAGAGACTGTTGCGCGAGGCGCCCCTGTCGATCGCGGCGCAGAAGAAACTGGAGCGTGAATTCTCCGGGCGCGATCAGGAGTTGCAGAAGATGGCGAAGCAGGCACGCGACCTGCAGGCGCAGCTCGACAAGGATGGTGTGACCATGTCGGACAGCGATCGCAAGTCGAAGGAACGTGACCTCAACAACCTGAACCTTGAATTGCAGCGCAAGGGACGCGAGTTCCGCGAAGACCTCAACCTGCGTCGCAACGAAGAACTGGGCCAGATCCAGGAGCGCGCCCGCAAAGCGATCCAGGATATTGCCAAGGCAGAGAAATTCGACCTGATCGTCGAGCAGGCGGTGTACGTTGATCCCAAGAGCGACATCACCGACCGGGTGATGAAGGCGCTGGGCGGAAAATAAGCAGCCGATGGCCTCTACGCTGACCGAACTGGTCGCGCGTTTTGGCGGGGAACTGCTGGGCGACGGCAGCGTTACCATTCGCCAGGTTGCGGCGCTCGGCCAGGCGCAGGCGGACGAAATCGGCTTCGTCTCGCAAGCCAAATACCTGGCACAGCTGGCTGATACGCGGGCCGCAGCGGTCATCCTGCCGCTGGACGCACGCGATGCCACCGCACTGCCGCGCATCCTCACCTCCAATCCCTATCTCTACTTTGCGCGCGTCTCGGCCCTGCTGAACCCGCCGCCGCGCCCGCCCGTGGGCATCCACCCGGCAGCGACGGTGGCACCGGATGCGGAAATTGCCGCTGATGCGAGCATCGGGGCAGGCGCCGTAATAGGCAACGGCGCGCGTATTGGCGCGCGCACGGTCATCGGTCCCAACTGCGTCGTCGGCGATCAAGCGCGCATCGGTGCGGATTGCCTGCTGTACGCCAACGTGACCCTGTATCACCGCTGCGAAGTGGGCGACCGTGCTGTCCTGCATTCGGGGTGCGTGATCGGCGCGGACGGCTTCGGCTTTGCGCCGAACGAGGGACGCTGGGAGAAGATCCCGCAGATCGGCCGCGTACTGATCGGCGACGACGTCGAGGTCGGAGCCTGCACCACCATCGACCGCGGTGCGCTGGAAGACACCGTGGTCGAGGAGGGCGTCAAGCTCGACAACCTGATCCAGGTGGCGCACAACGTCGTGATCGGCGCGCATACCGCGATCGCCGCCTGTACCGGTATCGCCGGCAGTGCGAAGATTGGCCGCCACTGCACGATCGGCGGCGCGGCGATGATCTTCTGCCACACCTCGTGCTCGGAGAATGGCAGCGCCGACGTATAGGTGCCGGCCTTCGGCAACGATTTGGTGATCAGCGTGTTGGTTGAAATCCGGGTGCCGTCGGCAATCTCGATGTG